>JAZULX010000075.1:0-6687 GCA_045603325.1 Oscillospiraceae bacterium
ATTTCTTCCGTTGTAAACGGCGGATACCTGATGCAGCCTTATGTGGTATCTCAGGTGCTGGACGATGAAGGCAATGTGGTTGAAGAGACTGTACCCACCGTTGTGCGTCAGGTAATCAGTGAAGAAACCAGCGCAACCATGTGCTCAATACTCGAAAGCGTTGTTGAAGAAGGCACTGCTTCCGGTGCCAAGGTTGTCGGTTACCGCATAGGCGGCAAAACCGGCACATCGGAAAAAATCGACGAGTTCGACGAAAACGGTGAGCTGGTGGATGATAAAATCGTTTCCTTTGTGGGCATTGCACCCATGGACGACCCGGAATACGTTGTTCTTGTGGCTCTCGATACTCCCAGCAAAGAAACGGGACTTTACATTTCCGGCGGCCAGATGGCTGCTCCTACCGTAAGAAAAGTGCTTGACGATATCCTGCCTTATCTTGGCGTGGAAGCCCACTATACCGAAGAAGAACTTCAGAACGTCGACACCGTGGTGCCTTACATGAACGGGCTTACTTTGGAAGAAGCATCAAAAGTTCTGACCGAAAAGGGTTTTGAATACACCACCGTGGGTGACGGAACCACTGTTACCGACCAGATACCGGCCGCATCCTCCACCGTACCGCGAAGTGCAAAGATCATTTTGTACATGGGCGAAGAAAAGCCTGTGGATACAGTTACTGTGCCAAACCTTGTGGGCTATACCATTGAGGACGTCAAATACATAATGAACTTCAATCCCGGTATTTATCTGAAAACCGAAGGCGCCACCCATTCCAGTTCCGACAGCTCGGCAATTTACTCTTCCAGCCAGTCTATCGAACCGGGTGAAGAGGTAGACAGAGGAACCGTCGTTACCGTTGAATTCATTGACACTACCGCAAACGACTGATATGTAAATGGTGATAAGTATGAAACTGTCTGAGATACTGAAAGATATTGAGATTATCGAGATAACAGCTGATCCGGAAACAGAGATAAGCGATATCTGTTCCGATTCCAGAAAGGCCACCGAAGGTGCATTGTTTGTGGCTGTAACCGGTTTCGAAACCGACGGGCACAAGTATATATCCTCGGCTGTGTCTCTTGGTGCGACCTGCGTTATCTGCGAGCATAAGCCCGAAACGGATGTGCCTTATGTGATTGTCGGCAACTCCAGGAAAGCCCTGGCATATGCCTCTGCGAACTTCTACGGACGTCCTGCTGACAAAATGACCATGATCGGCATAACCGGCACCAACGGCAAGACAACCTCCACCTATCTGCTCAAAACCATCCTTGAATCCGGCGGCGCAAAGGTGGGGCTTATAGGCACCAATCAGAACATGATAGGCGACCGAATTCTTGATACCGAACGCACAACGCCCGAATCAAACGAATTGCAGCAGCTGTTCAGGCAGATGCATGACGAAGGCTGTACTCATGTGGTCATGGAGGTTTCTTCCCACGCTTTGGAACTGAACCGGGTGGATGGCGTGCGTTTCAAGGTTGGTGTTTTCGCAAATCTTACACAGGACCATCTTGACTTTCATGATACTATGGATAAGTACCGTATGGCCAAATCCAAGCTGTTTACCATGTGCGATGTGGGCGTTCTGAACTTCGATGACGAAGCCTGCGAAAAAATTGTGCAGTCAGCCACCTGCAAGGTGTTCACCTATTCCACCAAATCCGATGAAGCTGACCTTGTGGCCAAAAACATCCGGCTGAAAAATGACAGTGTGTGCTTTGAGGCGCTGCTGCCGGGTCAGATACGCAGAATCGGACTGGGAATTCCCGGCGAATTCACAGTTTATAACGCCCTGGGCGTTATCGGTGCAGCACTGCATCTGGGATTTGACCTGAAACAGTCGGAACTGGCGCTCAAAAACGCATCGGGTGTCAAGGGCAGGGTAGAGGTAGTGCCCACCGGCACGGACTACACCATGATAATCGACTATGCCCACACCCCTGACGCATTGGAAAACGTACTTTCTGCCGTGCGTGGATTCGCAAAGGGCAGAGTTGTGGCGCTGTTTGGCTGCGGAGGCGACAGAGACGGCAAAAAGCGTCCTCTTATGGGAGCAATAGCGGCGAAGATGGCGGATTTCGTCATAGTAACCTCGGACAATCCCAGAACGGAGGAACCCATGGCCATTATCAACGAAATTCTTGCGGGTATGGAGGGTATAAAAACTCCATATACAGTCATAGAAGACCGCAGAAAAGCCATAAGATGGTCTATGGACAATGCTCAGCCTGACGATGTTATCGTTCTGGCAGGCAAAGGCCATGAGACATATCAGATAATCGGAAAAACCAAAACTCATCTTGACGAGCGGGAGGAAATAGCCGCCCATCTTCAGGAGATAAAGGGATGAAAAAATGAGACCTACAAGTCTTGGGGAAACAGCACGGTGGTGCGGCGGAGTATGTTCTGCCGAAACCATGGTAACAGGCATGTGCCTGGACTCCAGAACAGCCGTTGCAGGCGACCTGTTCTTTGCCATCAAAGGCCAGAACGTGGACGGACACAACTACATAGAATCGGCAGCAAAAAATGGCGCAGCTGCAGCTGTGGTGACCGAACCCGGAAGCTGGAGCATCCCCACTGTGAAGGTCGATGACGGTGTCCGTGCGGCAGCAGAAATTGCTGCAGCTTACCGCAAAACCCTTGATGCGAAAATTTGCGCCGTAACAGGCAGCGTTGGCAAAACAACCACCAAGGAAATGATCCATACGGTGCTGTCTGCCAGGTACAATACCGGTAAATCCACCAAGAACCACAACAATCTGCTGGGATTGTCACTGTCGCTGCTGGCTCAGGACGACAGCCACGAAGCGGTTGTGCTGGAACTTGGCATGAACCATTTCGGCGAACTGAGCGAGCTTACTGCCATGGCACTTCCCGATGTGGCGGTGATATCCAATATCGGTACCATGCATATTGAGAATCTGGGTTCCAGAGAAGGCATCCTGAAAGCAAAGCTGGAAATACTCGAAGGTCTTGCAGCTGACGGGATCGCAATTCTCAACGGAGACGAACCTATGCTGAGAACAGCTGACATCAGCCATGACATCTGCTGGTTCGGGTTTTCCGATGACTGCCATGTCCGGGGCGAAAACTACCGGGAGACGGATACCGGCTGCGAGTTTGAAGCGGTTATATACGGAACACGCCTGAACGTAAAACTGCCCGTGGAAGGCCGCCACAACGCCATGAACGCATTGTCTGCTTTGGCGGTGGGACATCGCTATAACGTTCCGCCGGATGCTATGGCGGAAGCTTTGGCAGATTTCCAAAACACCGGAATGAGGCAGAATATCTATAAAGCCAAAGACTTCACGATCATTGAGGATTGCTACAACGCGGGACCCGAATCCACTGCAGCATCCCTGTCGGTACTGGCTTCAAAACCGGGAAAGCGCATTGCTGTTCTCGGTTCCATGCTTGAACTGGGTGACCACAGCCGCAGCGAACACGAAAAAATTGGCCGGCTTGCTGCCGAAACCGCAGATATCCTGCTGACTTTCGGTGATGATATGGCGTTTGGTGCGGCAGAAGCCGGGAAACTTGGCATGGAAGCCCATGCTTTTACCAATAAAGATGAGCTTGCTGAAATGCTGCGGCAGACAGCAAAGCCGGGAGATACAATACTTTTCAAAGGCAGCCGCGGAATGAAAATGGAACAGGTGCTGGAAGCCTTTTTGAAGTAAGTTAAAGTAAGGAATGAACAAAATGAACATGATAATACTGACTGTTGCCATCGCATTTGCGGTGGGTATCATAGCTGCAAAGTTCTGGATACCTGCTCTCAGACGGCTGAAAGCCGGCGGAAGCATTAGAGAAGAAGGACCCAAGTGGCACATGTCCAAACAGGGAACACCCATCATGGGCGGCCTGATATTCATAACCGCGCTTATCATTGCTCTTGTGGTTATGTATTTCGTCTCTGAAAAAGGCGGCCAAGTCCACGGCAGCATGCTGCTTGTGCTTACGGTGCTCAGCCTTATCAACGGCGTTATCGGTTTTATTGACGACTATGTAAAGGTCAAAAAACACCGTAACCTGGGCCTGACAGCCATTCAGAAACTGGCTTTGCAAATAGCTGCTTCGGTGTGTTTCCTGCTTCTGCTGAGAAACATGGGTTATATCAGCTCGGGACTGTACATACCTTTTGTTAAGGTATGGATAAGCCTGCCCTGGTTTGTGTATATGATCATCGGTGCATTTATAATCGTCGGCTGTGTCAATGCGGTAAACCTGACAGACGGTGTGGACGGTCTTGCCACCGGCGTAACAATGCCCGTCTGCGTGTTCTTCATTGCAGCAGGCATTTCCCGGGATAATTTGTCCGTTGCCATGTTTGCAGCCGCACTGCTTGGCGGACTTGGCGCGTTCCTCGTGTTCAACTTCAACCCTGCAAAGATATTCATGGGCGACACCGGTTCTCTGTTCCTTGGCGGAGCGGTGGCAGCCATGGCTTTTGCGCTGGATATGCCCGTTATTCTCATTCCAGTGGGCATCGTTTATATCTGCGAAGCCCTGTCGGTCATCATGCAGGTGGGCTACTTCAAGCTTACCCACGGCAAACGTATTTTCAAAATGTCTCCGCTGCATCATCATTTTGAGATGTGCGGCTGGAACGAGAAAAAAGTTTTCGCAGTATTCACCGCTGTCTGCGCATTGGGCTGCATCGTGGGATATCTTGGTATCTGATTTTTAAAGGAGGGTAACCATGGCCCTTTTCAAGTCAAAAAAGGACGATACAAAAGTTAATACCGGCGTAGAAATAGTGGAAGACAGCAGAGGCGTCATGGACGCACCGTTTCTGGTACTTACCCTTCTGCTTGTAGGCATAGGCCTTGTTATGATGTTTTCTGCCAGTTATGCTTCGGCATATGAGGAAACCAATAACGCTACATATTACTTTATGCGTCAGCTGGGATTTTCCGTGGGCGGAATAATTATCATGATAGGTGTATCCAGAATACCTTATCAGTCCTTCAGAGCACTGTCATTCCCCATACTTCTTGTTGCGATAGTAACGCTTTTGCTTGTTCCGCTGATTGGCAGCACTGTGAACGGTGCAAAACGATGGATCGACCTGGGATTCATCAGCTTTCAGCCTTCGGAAATAGCCAAGGCAGCTATAGTATTCTCTTTTGCAACCATGATATCCGCCAGGAAAGAGCCCATCAAGGTGTTGGACAAAAGCATTTTGCCTTATGCTGCAATACTCCTTATATTATGCGTACTGCTGCTTATCGAGCCGCACCTTTCCGGTACGATAATTATCGCTGCACTGGGAGTTATAATGCTGTACCTTGGCGGAATGAATCTGGCATTATTCTTAGCAGGTATTGTTCTTGCCATTGGTGCAGCTGTTCTGGTGGCTCAGTTTTTGCCCTATGCACAGGAACGACTTGCCTCGTATTTTGACCCGTGGGCAGATCCCAGCGACAGCGGCTACCAGATAATCCAGTCTATCTATGCTATTTCCTCGGGAGGCCTGCTTGGCCTTGGCCTTGGAAAAAGCCGACAGAAATATCTGTATCTGCCGGAAGAACACAATGACTTCATTTTTGCCATTGTTTGCGAGGAACTGGGATTCATCGGCGCAACCTTGGTTCTGGTTCTGTTTGCTCTGTTGATTATCAGAGGTTATTATCTGGCCGCCAATGCCTATGACCGTTTCGGCACCCTGCTGATCGCAGGGTTTACCACACTGTTGGCAATGCAGGTAATTTTGAATGTAAGCGTTGTCACAAAACTGCTGCCTACCACCGGTATATCGATGCCCTTTTTCAGCTACGGAGGTACAGCGCTGTTGATTCAGCTGGCGGAAATGGGAGTAATACTAAGCGTATCGCGGTATAACGGTGTGAAAAGGAAGGTGAGAAAATGAATATCATTTTCACCTGCGGCGGTACTGGCGGCCATATCAATCCTGCCATAGCAGTGGCAAAGCTTGTGCAGAAAAGCCGCCCCCAGAGCAAAATACTTTTCGTTGGTGCCGAAGACGGCATGGAAACCGATCTGGTACCCAGTGAGGGATTTGAGCTTGAGACGGTAAAAATATCGAATTTTCAGCGAAAACCCACTCCGAAAAACATAGTTCATAACATCAAAACAGCTGTCAATATTGCAGGCAGTCTCCGCAAGGCAGATAAGATAATCGACAGCTTCAAGCCCGATGTGATAATCGGTACCGGCGGTTATGCCAGTTTCCCGATACTCAGCCGGGGTGCTGCCAGAAAGATACCCACAGCTGTCCACGAAGCCAATGCAGTACCCGGACTTGCCACAAAACTTGTGGCAGACAAGGTAGACCGCATACTTGTAAACTTTGCCGAAAGCGCAGAATCTTACAAAGATCCCGGCAAAGTAATTGCCGTGGGTATGCCTGTCAAGGAAGAATTTGTGTTTGGCAATAAAGCAGAAGCCAGAGCGAAACTCGGGCTTGACGATAAGCCTCTGGTGGTGTCCTATTGGGGTTCGCTTGGTGCCAGAGAGATGAACAAGAAAATTGCAGACTTCATCAAGCTGGAATGTGAAACAGAACCCTTTAATCACATCCATGCCACCGGTAGTTTTGGCTGGCGCTGGATGCCCGACAGACTGAAAGAAATGGGCGTTGACCTTTCTGCCCACAAAAGTGTTGATATGCGGGAATATATTTACGATATGCCTGCTGTTATGGCAGCGGCT
>JAZULX010000076.1:0-15247 GCA_045603325.1 Oscillospiraceae bacterium
TCACGCAGAACAGAGATTCCTACGCCTCGGCCGTCTATGACCTCGCGTTTGCTTATCGGCAGGTCAGAGGTATCAAAATGGGAAACAGAACCTACGGTGAATGGACAGTAAGCCACATAGGGTTCGCCGTCTTTTGTGAAGAACAGCGCAACGCGATAATAGCCGGATTTCAGAGATTTTGTGCCTATGGCTATATCCATGCAGCCTTCACCCATAGGCTCAAGACTGCCGCTCAGCTCACCGTCAAGTTTGGTTTTCTGCCAAAGTCCGTGACCGTATCGCTGGACAGCCCAGCTTGTGGGTTCCAGTTTGTCAGGAAGGATGTTTGAAACGGCAAGAGTCAGAGACTTATCACCCCGTTCAATGTTGTATCGGTCAAGATTCATGCCCATAATGCCGAGCGCTTTGTCCTCCTCGGGGATGTCATCCAGAGAAAACGGTTCACCGTCCTTTTCTGCAGAGCAACCTAAGTATTTTCCGGTAAAATAATCAAAAAACAGATAGGCATTGAATTCCATGTCGGACGAGCCATAGCTCAGACGGATAACGGTGCGGTATTGCAGGTCTACGGTTTTGCCGCCTGAGTCGGTAATTGTAAAACTTTCACTCATGGTGCGGCTGCAAGCTCCGGGGCCGACCCAGTTATCTCCCGGGAGAATTTCGGCGGCAGATTGACGCAGTTCTGAAAAATCTGGGAAAGTCATATTCTGCCACCCGCTGTGCTCACCTGTCTCTGCATCCAAAGTCAAATAAACCACAACACCGCTGCTGTCTTGGCCGACTATAAGGGCAGTTTTGTTATTTAACCACAGCACACCCTGAAAAACGGCGCCATCAGGCAGGGTAATGTTGTGCAGTGCCTTGCCGTCACCGACGGCGATGCTGCCGCTGATGGCAACTCGGTGTATACCGTCTGGAGCGTAGAATACGCCGGTCACATCGCCTTCGGTGGGAAGGAACAGCTTACCCAAATCCGATAATATACTCCTGAACTCAATGGGATCGTACCTAACCGCATGAGTGCCGTAGCCTGCGTTTTCCAGATCCACTGGGGAATCGCCGTAAAAATCCGACCAGTTGCTGAGCCAAAGGCGATCTCCATCGAAAATTGCATAAGGCCAATAGTCAACTTGCGGACCTATATACGTTCCAAAACTGTCGCGGCTGTTGTCGTAAGTAACGATATATTTTTCACCGTCAAATTCGTAATCGGTGATTATGGGGTCGCCCTCGGTGGTGTAGTATATGGTGCGCATAAAGGCGGATTCACCCTTGGCGGCCGACTGAAGAAACTCTGTTATTTTTACGCTGTTAGCAGTTGCACCGCTGAAGGTTACCACCACTCCGTCTGCAATGGCTTGGTCACGGATATCGTAACGTCCGTAATCCTCGGGCAGGTCACGGATATCGGTGATGTCAACGTAACGGCTGTTTTGACAGCCTGTGAGTGTAAGGAGCACTGTGAACAATATGATGAGTCTTTTCATGCCGAACCTCCATTAACACTGATTATTAATTACAACCATATCCTACATTCTTACCTAACGTAAGTGTCAAGCAAAAAGTCATATTAATAATGAAAAATGTGTGATATCATATAAAAAACGCTGTTATCCTGAGCGTATGCGAGGGATTCCCTTTGAATCATGCGAAATCCGCACTGGACGGTGATCTTAATGAAAATGAAACAAGTTTGCAAAAAGACCGGACTCACGGAGCGGGCGGTGCGCTTTTACGTCAGTGAGGGGCTTGTTGCACCCGAAAGCCAAAATGTCCGTGGGCGAACATATATAGAGTTTTCTGATGCTGATGTCCAGACCTTGCATGCGGTGGCCATACTCAGAAACGCGCAGTTTACGGTGGCTGAAATCAAACAGATGCAGCAGGACAGAACTGCGCTGGCAACCGTTCCCACCCAGGCAGCATTGCGGCTGACCCAGTCTGCCAAAGCTGCCGAAGCATCTGCGGCTATGCTGACCAATACGGACGGAAAAAACTTCGATGACATCGTGTCACTGGCTAAATACTTGTCGTCCGGAAGAACTGAACCCTTTGAACCGAAACCTAATTTCGGCAAACTGGATGGAGTTTCGCAGCAGGAACGTGACCAGGCATTTGAAAAGTTCATTGTGTCGGAGGAAAAGAGAAAAATGAAAAATCGCCGCATACTTTTAATTCTGACGGCGGTGGCACTGGTGGTGCTGACCGTGTTAGCAACACTCCTTGCTACAGGTCAACTGAAAAAGGATAAGCCTGAGCAGAACGCAGCATCGGTATTTATCGAAGAATATCCCCTGTCCGAGCTCGGAAAGTTTACTGACGATATCAGGGCGTATATACCCCATCCAGCCGAAGGGTTTTCTTTCAAAACAGTGGGTGTATCCGGCATAGATGGCAGCATTGTTACAGTTTATACCGACGGGGAAAAGGACATTTGCCTTTGGGGACGAAAACTCAACGAATCGGAATCCATAGCTGCATCGGAAATGGAAGCGTTGAAGCTTACAGGAAACAGTTCCTCCCCCGAAAATCGGCTTGAAACCATCATCCCGGGAATGCAGGATGGAGAGTTTTACGTTCTTTGGATAGAGAGTGATATTGTGTCTGAAGCAAAATTGACAGCAATTTGCGTCAACGGGATTGGCATACTCACCCCCTGGAGCGAGGAAATAGAGATTTTGCCATAAATAAGTAGAAAATAATATTTAAATAATGTATAATAAATAGGTTATTGTTTAAAAGAGAAAATGTTAACTGTCAATTGTTAACTGATACGGAGGGTTTATATGGAACTTTGCGCATCGTGTTTGTTCGGACTTGAAGGACTTGTGGGCGACGAACTGAAACGCATGGGCTGTGAAAACGTCCGGGTGGAAAACGGACGGGCCTTGTTCAGCGGCGACGCTTCTGCCATAGCCAAGGCCAATATCCGGCTCAGAACAGCTGAGCGAGTTATGATTCTGGCCGGAGAGTTTATGGCCATCACCTTTGACGAGCTTTTTGAAAATGTCAAAGCTATCCGCTGGGAGGATTACCTGCCCATCAACGCCAATTTCCCCATAAGAGGTCATTGCCTGTCGTCTCAGCTTATGAGCGTTCCGGATTGCCAGTCCATTATAAAGAAGGCTATCGTTTCCAGAATGCAGCAAAAGTACAAGCTGGACTATTTCCCTGAGGACGGAGCAAAGTACCAGATCAGATTTACAATACTTAAAGACCGCGTTTCTGTGTTCATCGACACCAGTGGTGCAGGACTGCACAAGCGTGGGTACCGTGAAACTGCTGCCGAAGCTCCTTTGCGTGAAACTCTGGCTGCAGCCATGGTAAACCTGTCCCGTTATCGCGGTAAAGGCGACTTTGCTGACCCCTTCTGCGGCAGCGGCACCATTCCCATCGAAGCTGCTATGATAGCACTGAACCGCGCTCCCGGTCTTGGCCGATCTTTCGACAGCCAAAAATGGGTGTGGATAAAGGACAAGGTCTGGCAGGAAGCTGACGACGAAGCAAGAGACCGTGAGTTCAAAGGCCCTTACAGCATCTGGGGCGGAGACATCAACGGGGAAGCTCTGGAAGTAGCCCGGGCAAATGCAAAAAAAGCCGGGGTTGCCCAGCATATCACTTTCGAACAGGCTGATGCCACCAAGTTTTCCCGCAGGACAGACAGCGGAATTATTGTTGCCAACCCGCCTTACGGTGAACGAATCATGGAACGTCGTGAAGCAGAAAACCTGTATAAGGCCTTTGGGCAGGCGTACAGGAAAAATCCCGGCTGGAACCTGTATATGCTCACTTCTCACACTGAGTTTGAGCGAACCTTTGGAGCCACAGCGGACAAAAAGAGAAAACTGTACAACGGTATGATCAAATGCGATCTGTTCATGTACTATGATAAAAACAGCAAAGGCAGGAACAAAAAATGAAGCATCTGTTTATCATAAACCCTGTGGCAGGAAAGTATGACCATACAGAGGAAATCAAAGCCAGACTGGAACCTTATAAAGAGGAGTTCGATCTCGAAATTGCTGTAACAACAGCAGCAAGAGACGGCGAAGACATTGTCAGAAAGGCTGCTGCTTCCGGCGAAGAACTCCGGGTTTACGCCTGCGGAGGCGACGGAACCTTCAATGAAGTGGCATCAGCTGCCGTGGATTTTGAGAACGTGGCTGTTACCCATGTGCCTTTGGGCTCCGGTAACGACTATATCAAGCTGTTTTCCGATGGCGGTGCCTCTTTTTCCGACATTGACCGCCTGCTGAGAGATTCCGATGAAGCACGGTTTGACGTTATCCGCTGCAACGACATGGTGGGAGCGAATATCTGCTCCGTGGGCATTGATGCCCGTATCGGCACCGAGATGGCCAGATACAAAAGACTGCCGCTGGTGTCCGGCACCATGGCTTATTACATTTCCACCCTGGTGAACGTTGTCAAAGGCATCACCGAGCACTATGTGGTGGAGGTCAACGGTCGGGTCATTGACCAGAAGTTTACTCTCATCTGCATAGCCAACGGACGCTGCTATGGCAGCACCTTCAGACCGGTGCCGGAGGCTGAGCCGGACGACGGTATTCTTGATGTGCTTTTGGTCAATCCTGTATCTCGGCTTCAGGTGGCCGGTATCATCGGCAAGTATGCTGAAGGCAAGTATCGTCAGCTGGGTGAGCTGGTGGAGCATGTTCAGTGTACCGAAATAACCATCACTGCCGACAAAGACATGACAGTTAACGTGGACGGAGAGTGCCTGGTGACCAAGAAGGTAAAAATGACCATCGTTCCAAAAGCACTCAGGGTATTTTTCCCCAAAGGACTTGATTGGTCCGGCGAAATTGTGGAAGCTTAAACTGTAAACAGAAGCAAAATAGAGCAAAAACGATAAAACACAAGGAAAGTGCGGTTTATTTTCGGCTGAATCCAAAATTTGGTTAAAATGACACCGAAACAGCCCGACTCTCAGGTTGATAATAACCGTCATGTGTCTTATTATATAACGTGTTTAGCACTCGGGCACAAAGAGTGCTAAAATCGACAAAAATGTATATTACTCGGCTAGTCCGATACAGCTTATTTAAGGAGGCAAAAATTATGAAGCTCGTACCTCTCGCAGACAGAGTAGTAGTTAAAATGGTAGAGGTTGAAGAAACCACTAAAAGCGGCATTATCCTCACTGCCGGTGCAAAGGAAAAGCCCACCGTTGCCGAAGTCGTGGCAGTTGGCCCCGGCGGACTGGTAGACGGCAAGGAAGTTGTTATGACCCTCAA
Organism: Oscillospiraceae bacterium; assembly: GCA_045603325.1. GTDB lineage: Bacteria > Bacillota > Clostridia > Oscillospirales > Oscillospiraceae > SIG469. Next base: position 5,259 of record JAZULX010000076.1, read on the forward strand.
GGTTGGCGACAAGTGCATTCTGAGCAAATATGCCGGTACTGAAGTTAAAATCGAAGGTGAAGAATACACCATCATCAAGCAGGGCGATGTCCTCGCCACAGTAGAATAATCCGGAGGTAATCGAACATGGCAAAACAGATCATTTTTGGCGCTGATGCCCGCAAGGCTCTCGAAAGCGGCGTGAATCAGCTGGCCGATACCGTAAAAGTAACTCTTGGCCCCAAGGGCCGCAACGTTGTACTCGACAAGAAGTACACCACCCCCCTCATCACCAACGACGGCGTTACCATCGCCAAGGAAATAGAACTGTCCGACCCCTTTGAAAACATGGGCGCACAGCTGGTCAAGGAAGTTTCCACCAAGACCAACGACGTAGCCGGCGACGGTACCACCACCGCTACCATCCTGGCTCAGGCTATCATCCACGAAGGCCTGAAGAACGTAGCTGCAGGCGCAAACCCCATGATCATGCGCAAGGGTATTGCCAAGGCTGTTGAAACCGCAGTTGAAGCCATCAAGGGCAACTCCCGTCTGGTCAGCAACTCCGGCGAAATTGCCAGAGTCGGCGCCATCTCTTCCGGCGACGAAGTCATCGGCAAGCTTATTGCCGACGCCATGGAAAAGGTCACCTCCGCCGGTGTTATCACCGTTGAAGAGTCCAAGACTGCCGAAACCGGTCTGGAAGTTGTTGAAGGCATGCAGTTCGACCGCGGCTATCTGTCTCCCTACATGGTAACCGATACCGAAAAGATGGAAGCTGTTATCGACGAGCCTTACATCCTGCTGACCGACAAGAAGATCTCCAACATTCAGGACATCCTGCCTGTTATGGAACAGCTGGCTCAGGCCGGCAGCAAGCTGGTCATCGTTGCTGAAGACGTTGAAGGCGAAGCTCTTGCCACCATCCTGGTCAACAAGATCCGCGGCACCTTCACCTGCGTTTGCGTCAAGGCTCCCGGCTATGGCGATCGCCGCAAGGAAATGCTGAAGGATATGGCTATCCTCACCGGCGGCAACGTAATTTCTGCCGACCTGTCCATGGATCTGAAGGAAGCCACCATCATGGATCTGGGCCGTGCACGCCAGGTCAAGATGACTTCCGAAAACACCATCATTGTCGACGGTTACGGCGATGTTGGCGAAATCAAGGATCGCGTTGCTCAGATCAAGGGCCAGATCGAAGTTACCACTTCCGAATACGACAAGGAAAAGCTCATGGAACGCCTTGCCAAGCTGTCCGGCGGTGTTGCCGTTATCAAGGTCGGCGCTGCCACCGAACTGGAAATGCGTGAAAAGAAGCTCCGCATCGAAGATGCTCTCAACGCTACCCGTGCTGCTGTTGAAGAAGGCATCGTAGCAGGCGGCGGTACCGCTTTTGTAAACGCTATCCCTGCAGTCAAGGCTCTGCTGGAAACTGCTTCCGGCGATGAAAAGACCGGCATCCAGATCGTAGCCAAGGCTCTGGAAACTCCCATCCGCCAGATTGCCGACAATGCCGGTATCGAAGGCTCTATTGTTCTCGACAAGGTTCTCAACAGCGAAAAGCCCGGTTACGGTTTCGATGCCCTGAACGAAGTCTACACCGACATGCTCACCGCCGGTATTCTTGACCCCACCAAGGTCACCCGTACCGCTCTGGAAAACGCTGCTTCCATCGCTTCCGTGGTTCTGACCACCGAGTCCCTGGTAGCCGACAAGCCCGAACCTGTTGCTGCAACTGCCCCCGCAGCTGCCGGCGCAGACATGGCAGGAATGTATTAATCAATAAAAAATGGCTCCGCGCTTTTACAGCGCGGAGCTTTTTTGTTGTTTCGCAGGGAATGCTGCCTCAAGCATCCCATGCGGTTCAAATGTATTGTTCATTTTTATTGCGGTTTATGATATAATCAAATTGCAATGGAACATTGGCTTATGTACCATGCGGAAACAGAAAAAGTCCCATGAACGAGTGACCAATTCGCTCACGGGACTTTTCTATAAGATGTAAGAGGGAGAAATGAAAAAGTGTACTATCGCTTCTTGCATAATTATAGTAACAGCTAAATGTTAAGAAACATCGAAAAAAATATTAAGAAAACTATTTTTTTATGTAAACTTTCAGAACGTGTTCAGTTGGGAGAACGTGGAATGATTAATAATGATAGAATTTTGAACGAATTCCTGAAATTGGCAAAAATTGAAGCGCCTACCCGTGATGAGCGCAAAATGGCAGATACGCTAAAGGCAGAACTTGAACTGCTGGGTTTTTCAGCGTCGGAAGACGACGCCGGCAAAGCTATCGGCGGCAATACGGGAAACCTTTTTGCCATTCGGAAAGGCACCATATCCGGCGATCCGCTTCTGCTTTGTGCCCATATGGACACGGTTAAACCCGTAACCGGAAAACATGCTGTGGTGGAAGGGGACACAATACATTCCGGCGGAGATACAGTGTTGGGAGCCGACGATCTGGCAGGCGTGGTGGAGATATTTGAAGCGGTCCGATCTGTGGATGAAGAGGGCAAACCATGCCGAGATCTGGAGATACTGTTTACAGTAAGTGAAGAGTTTTTCCTCAAAGGGGCAGAAAATTTTGATGCATCCGTTTGTAAGGCGAAAGAAGCTTACATTCTGGACGTGGACGGGGATATCGGCACAGCTGTGCTGGCCGCACCCACAGGGATCCGCTTTATTGCCAACGTAAAAGGAAAGAGCGCCCATGCTGCCATTGCACCGGAGGAAGGAATAAATGCCATTGCCATAGCCGCCGAAGCCATAGCTGCTATTAAACTTGGCAGGCTCGACAACGAAACAACTGCCAGCATCGGCATTATTAAGGGCGGTGAACAGGGCAATATTGTGCCGGACAGCTGCTTCGTTGAAGGAGAGACACGTTCACTGTCTTCCGACAAGGCAATGACACAGTGCCAACATATGCAGGAATGCTTTGAAAAAGCTGCAGCGGAGTTGGGCGGAAGCGTGAGTTTTGAGATAACAAAGGTATATGATGCCTACGGTGTTTCCGAAGATTCGGCAGTTGTCAAACGTTTCAAAAACGCATGCGAAGCTGTGGGCATAGAGCCGAAGCTGACTTCATCCACCGGAGGAAGCGATAACAGCGTGCTGTCGCAAAAGGGCCTGCAGGGAATAGTTGTGGCCTGCGGAATGCATGAAATACACAGTGTCAATGAATACACAAAACTGTCTGAACTGACTGCCATGGCAAAGGTCGTGGAGCAGATAATCACATCTGAGGAATGAGTATGAAAAAACTGTTTTGCAATAAAGAACTGCTTGAAAGCATTGCCGAGAAACACCCCACTCCGTTTTACCTTTATGACGAGGCGGGTATCGAGACCACTGCACGTCAGGTGATGGAGGCATTCTCCTGGGACAAGAATCACAGGCAATATTTTGCAGTCAAGGCAACTCCAACACCTGAAATTTTGAAGATTTTGCGGCGTATGGGACATGGAGTTGTTTGTTCAAGCGCCGTGGAACTGAAACTGGCAGAAAAAGCTGGATTTACCCCGGAGGAGATACTGTTTTCGCCCAATTTCCCTTTGCAGCAGGACATTGAACTTGCAGGAAAGATGGGTGTGTCTGCTGTACTGGACGGGGATTATCTTGTGGATGATTTTGCGAAATATGGTCTGCTTAAAGGCACAGTCGGCATGAGATTCAATCCCGGCGGAGAACATTATGTAAACAGAAACAAAGTGTCTGCACCGGGTACAACCAAGTTCGGTTTTACACGTCAACAACTGTTGGAAACAGCCATAAAACTCAAAGGTTACGGAGTAAAATCCTTTGGGATTTTTGGTTACATGGGCGGAAATATTATGGAAACCGACTACTATAAGGGACTTGCACAGCTGCTGGCGGAGACAGGCAAATGGGTGGAGAAAGAAAGCGGCCTTGAACTGGGGTATATCAACATATCCGGAGGGGTTGGAATTGCGTATCATCCCGATGAGATCATGCCTGACGTTTTCAAGCTGGCTTCCGATGTAAAAACCGTTGTTGACAATGTGTTTGAAAACGCAAAAAGGCCTGCTGTGTACACGGAACTCAGCCGCTATGTTACCGGCCCTCACGGAGTTCTGGTATCCCGCGTGATTCATGAGAAAACAGGTTATCGGGAGTTCCTCGGGTTGGATGCTTCTGCTCATAACCTGATGCGCCCCATGATGTACGGTGCATATCACCATATCACCATCGCCGGAAAGGAAAACCTCCCCTGTGACCATATATACGACGTGGTGGGCTCTGTACCTGAGGGAATAGACAGGTTTGCCCAGAACCGTCAGTTGCCGGAAACACGCAAAGGCGACCTTGCCGTTATCCATGATTGCGGCGCCCACGGACACTCTATGGGATATAATTACGGCGGAAAGCTCAGAAGTGCCGAGTTGCTTCTGAGCAAGGATGGAAATGTTCGGCTGATCCGTCGGGCGGAAACGGCTGAAGATTACATGGCATCAATACTTTGAAATAAGATCGAAAATTCGGCAGAGCTTGCTTCTGCCGAATTTTTATGTGAGCATTTTGTGATACCTGTTGTCAAAATGAACATATTTAGCCATGAAAAGATGCATTTGGATGATTGCATGACAAATGGTTGTTTACTTGAATATTACCATATAATATAATTATTCCTAACCATAATTAATTTATTGGAAAGAAAGGAAAGTAAGGAGGACAAAATGAATAAAAGAAAGATTTTGGCAATACTTCTGAGTGTTGCTATGCTGCTTAGTCTCACCGCTTTGGCAGCCGAACCCATGATGGGGGGTCCCGGCGGAATGCCCGGTGGTCCTATGGGTGGTCCCGGTGGCCCCATGGGCATGTTTTTCAGTACCGTAGAGACCGAAGAAAACCAGACTTTTGCTGACTGGATCTACGAAAAGAGCACCGAAACTGCCGACGATCCCCCCACAGTTACCGCAAAAATCAGCAAGTGGGCCATGGATCGCGACGATACCGAGGCTGTGGTTCTGTTCCCTGCTCAGGTATCTGACGGCAGCACCAACATTGACGTTGTTGCCATAGGCGACGAAACCCAGAACGTCATTGCCAACAGCAACAAGAACCTTTCCGTTGCCAAGAATGGCAACTGGTTCGTATTCCCCGCATCCAAAGCGCTGACAGAGATATCCGGTCGTGCTTTCTACGACAACAACTCTCTGGCCGGTATGTCCATCCCTGCCAACATCACCACCATCGGCGGCGATCAGACTGCATTCCTGTCATGCAAACCCGGCGCTTACTATGGTGCCGCAGGTTCCAAAACCGAAAGCTATGCCAAGGGCAGCGGTGTTGCATTCAAGGCTTACGACGCTTCAACCGTTAAGTTCACCGTTGAGATGGACGATAACGGTTACATCAGCCCCAACGGCGTGTACTACCTGCCGGGCGATATGCTGGACGGTTCCTACTCCACCCAGATCTGGGCTGTTTCCCACCTTGGATACAAGATCGCTTCTCTGACTGTTGACGGCAAGACTGTTGCCGAAGCCGTTGGCCTGCAGGAATATAAGTTCCAGTACACCTTTACCAAAGCTTCTTCCGGGATCAAGGTCACCTTCGAAGCTCTTGGCGCAGGCGAAGCAGAAACCCGTGAATTCAATGTTGACTACGCTGCATCATATGTAGCTCCTGCCATCGCTGAGGGTGCTGTAGCCGAAGGCGCAGCCCTTCCCGAAGATGTAAATACCTATGTTGGCGTAACCGACGGCATTGACTATATCGATTCCACCTCTCTGTCCAGCGGCGAATACTATGCAGCTAACGGCAAGGTTTATAAGAGAGTTACCGAGTATCAGGCTCTGGCTCAGCCTCTGTTCTACAGCAAGGCCGAAGTTATCAACTATGCATTCAACCACGAGCCTGCCTACGATGAAGAGGGCGCTCTGCTGGTCTGCAACTCCGACGACGGTCTGAGCCTTGTTTACGGCAAGGATTACGACTTTATCCGCCTTTACAACTATTACAGCTATCTGTCCAACGGTCCCTCCCGGGGTGAATCCGTTCTGTATACGGCATTCCTTTACAAGGAAGTTGATGCCTCTGTTCTGGAAGGCTTCAAGTCTGACGCACTTACGGATATCCGTGTCGGCGATATCTACGCTGCCAAGGCCCGTAACATGAGCACCGTTCTGGCCGATTATTACGGCGTAGGTTCCCTGTTCCAGCAGGCCGGAGCATCTGTTGAGATCAACAATCTGAAAGCTGCCATTAACGGCTCCTTTGTAGGTCCCTCCGAAGCAGGCAACTTCTTCGGTCTTGGCTCCGTTGTCCTTATTGACGGCGGCGACAACGCTTCAGCCAAACATACCTGGATCAACGTACCCGATCCCGCCAACGTAAACGAAATGGTCGGCAAGGGCATCACCAGTGCTTCCGTACTGGTTCTGAACGATCCTTACATCTTCTCCACCAGCACTGCTCTGTATGCCACCGGCAACGGCGTCAGCTACATCAACGGCGGCGAGATTTCATCTTCCGCTCACGGTCCTTACGTTTCCCTGGGCGGCCAGGTTCTGATGAACGTGGTTGACAACGATGGAAACACCGTTCTTTACAAGGACGAAAACGGCTACACCTGGGCAAAGACCGATCCTGCAACCATCGTTGCTACCGAAATCCCCGATGCAAGCCTTGCTACATTTGAGCATGTTTACACCGACCTCGACGGCAATCCCAGAGAAGAAAAGCGTAATTCCGGCGTATTCAAAGAGCACGACAGCGATGTAAGCCTTATCGTAACCATCGACGAAGCCGGCACAGCTCTGGCTACAGACTCCGGCGGCGGCGTTATCGTTGCCAACCAGGTCGTTGCCAAATCCTATGGTCTGCGTTCCGCCGGTGTTTACACCATCGGCTCCGATGAAAGCTGGGAGTATATGTATAACTCCAACCTGATCTCCTATCGTGATGGTGGTCTGGTTTCCGCCAACGGCGGCTACGCTTTCGCATACAACTGCATCATCCAGGGCGTCATGGGTCTCAAGACCCGTACCGCCGGTACTCCCGGTGCCGAAAGCCAGGGCCTCCACGTGTTCAACAGCTATGTCACCGCTGTTTATGACGCAGAAGAAGTCGAACGTGGCTACGACTGTGCAAGACCTGATCAGGTTACTGCAGAGATCCTGGATACCTTCCTGGGCGCCAGCAACGCAATGGCTGTTGACGTTGGCCTGAACTGCTTCCTCGACCGTGCAAACGCTCCTTATTACTATCCCGAATCTCCCGAATGGTGGTTCGCTGACAGAAGCGTTCTGCCCGGCTTCTCCGAAGGCGGCAAGCCCGGTATGTTCTCTGTCATCTTCTGTGACGGTGCTACCAACTCCGACGTTTATGTCACCGCTTCCAAGCTGGAAAACCTGAACTACACTCTGTATGGTGAAGAATCCGAATGGTGGGCAGAACATGAGGGCAAGGAATACGAATACACCTATTTCAATGTAATTCCCGATCCCAACAACATTTCTGCAAACTCCAGAAACCAGAAGTACATCCTCGACGGTCAGTGGCAGACCTCCGCACCTTACGCTCCTGCCACCAACATGATCATCGCTGTTGACAATGGCGGTACTCAGAAGGTCTTCTTCGAAGACATGAACAGCCAGACCAAGTGGGACGCTACCGGCGTCGACCAGTCCACCACCGAGATCGTGGGCGACTTCTATCTGGCTCAGTACTCCAAGTCCAGCAATCCTCAGCTTGCCGGCGGCGCCAACTTCATGATCGTTGACTTTGTCAACTCCGAATGGGAAGGCACTGTTCTGTATCAGGCAGCCGATCCCGTTGCCGACGGCGGCACTGTAACCCTGAAGTTCGACGAAAACTCCTACTGGAAGATGACCGAGAGCATCTACGTTGACACCATTGAGGCTGCAAACGCTGCCAACATCACTGCTGACGCTCCTGTGACCCTGTACTTTGGCAATTCTTCCTCCATTAAGGAAGGAACCATCGGCAACGTCACCTTCAAGAAGCTCACCGACAGCGACAAGGCTGCTGCTTTCGTCTGGTCCAAGTACTTCAGCGACGTTAAGACCGACGTTGAAGAAATTGACGCTCTGGCTGAAAAGGGCATCGCCCTTGGTTTCGGCGACGGCACCTATAAGCCCAACGCTGCTATCACCGAGGCTCACTTCAACCTGCTGGTACAGCGTGCCAAGGTTTCCGGTGTAGCTTACGAAAAGGGTATGACCCGTGCAGAAGCTGCTGTGGCAATTTACAAAAAGCTTGGCTAATTGAATAGCACCAACCCGGCAGGCGAAAGCCTGCCGGGTTTTTTCTGCCCTATTGACAACCGACTGTATCACTTGTATAATACACTTGTAACCGTATTATGCGAGTGATACAGTTTTTGAAGGGGAGAACAGCTCATGATTTCCTTTGAAAATTTCATTATTGAAGGTGACAGCCCTATTTATATGCAGATTCTGCGGCATATCAAGATGGGAGTAGTGGCAGGAACGGTAGTTGACGGTGATGAACTGCCGTCACGCCGGGTGCTGTCTGCCCTGCTGGGTGTCAACCCCAACACTGTCCAAAAGGCGTACCGCTTGCTGGAGGAGGAAGGACTGATACAGTCCCACACCGGAGCTAAAAGCTATATGCTGCTGAATGAGGAAAAGGTTGCGGAAATTCGTGGCCAACTGGTGGAAGCCCAGGCGAAAGAGGCTGTGGCCTCACTTAAACGGATGGGAATACCTTTGGACGAAGCCACAGCTCTTTTGGAAAGATTCTGGGATCGGGGTGATATACTATGAAAAAGCATTTGTCTGTTTTTGCGCTTATTGCCAGAAGCAGCATATTTAAATTGCTGATACTTTTTGTGCTGCTGGCAGGAGTTGAGGGTATCGTATTCTATCTGAAACTGAAAAACGAGCTGATGGTGGCGTCTGAGCTGGGCATGCAGCTTGTGGGCGTCGAATATGTATTTTCGTCAGGCAGAGTATTCTGGATAGCTGCCCTGATATTCTTGCTGATGACAGCACAGCTGTGCGTGGTTGGCTGCAACTTCGGAAGCAGACAGAGCTATACGCTGAACCGACTGCTCATTAGCGAAAAAAGCGTGTTCATCTGGCAGTCAGTTTTCAATATTATAAGCTATGTTATGCTTTGGGCTGTGCAGCTTGGAATAGCACTGGCGCTGTGTCGGTGGTATATGAATGTCGCTGGAGAAACAAGCGGTCAGGCTGTGATGCTGGCTTTTTACCGAAATAAGTTTTTGCACAGTCTGCTGCCGCTCAGTGACATTACACGGCTCATCAGAAATGTTTTGATGATGTTTGCGCTGAGTGTTACTGCAGCCAGATTTGTCTGGGCCAATCACCGCGGTCAACTAGGTGTAGGAATAATAGCCATGACAGCACTTGTGCTGGTGTTTTTCGCCGGAGAGACTTCGGTTCCAAACACGGATTATCTTATGAGCTTTTGTTCCGCTGCTGTTGCATTTGAATGCCTGTACAGCGTGCTGATAAAGGAGGCGGATCATGAAGAGGATTGATCTTACACGCTATGCACCTCCGGGGATAAAGCTGGAGTGGGAAAAGCAGTTTTTTGTGTCCGGCTGGATAATGTCAGCACTATATTCCTGCGGGTTTCTGATAAGATATTTCGAACTTCGTTCCGACCTGTATGTTTACCGCTCTGCGGGTGTTCGTGAATTGGACCTAGCCCGGGTGATGCCGGACTTTTACGACGTGTTTGATAACTGCCTGAGGTTTTATATCATTTTTGCTGTGTGCATGCTGCTGATTACCGTCTATCATTATGCGTTTCATTACATGGGCAGCAAAAGTATTTACACCATGCGCCGCCTGCCCAACAAATGGGAGCTGCATCGCAGATGCCTGACTCTGCCGATAGCTTCGGCGCTGATACTTCTGATATCTGCAGCTGTAACTCTGCTGCTGTGGTTCGCAATTTATATGCTTTGCACACCCGAGCAATGCCTTATGCCCGATCAGTGGACTAAACTATGGGAGGCGATA
>JAZULX010000077.1:0-1556 GCA_045603325.1 Oscillospiraceae bacterium
CGTTTTCGCCTTTGAAGGGCGCAGCATCGTCGCCGTTTATAACGCTTACGTCAATATCGCCGAGGCTAACTGTGCCGTCCGCACTTTTCAGTACGATTTCCGCTTCGACCTCTTCTTTTTCCATTTTGTTCAGAACAACCACGCTGACGGTTTTATCCTTTACCCATGCGCGCTACCAGTATGTTTCTTCACGATCCTCCGTAAAGGTCGGATAATCCCCATATACAAAGTGGTCTACCACTTCGCGGTGTTCAAGCTGCAAGAATGTGCGGATGGGCTCGCCAATGCGTCTGTCCGGAAGCTTAACCAGATTGCCGTTTTCATCCTTGAAGCCGTCGTCCCAGGCGAAAAAGCCGATACCCTTACCGCCTGCCCAGTACGCCTGATAAATCATGTTACGGATTTCATTTGCGGTCGGATAGGAGTTTTTGTAATCAAATGCCTGCAGAAGGTCATAGGTAGGCTTTCTTTCCCCAACGGCATCCACTGCTTTTTTCATTGTGTTGTAATCGGCAACCGTGAAGGGGCTAAAGCCATACGGATAGGAGTCCATGGAAACAATATCGCAAAAACGTCCTGTTGTATCAAAGTTATGGTTCATCGTGATAAAGACAGGGTGCTTCTGGTCAATCTTGCGGATTTCAAGATACGCTCTTTTCAGATCCGGCCATGCCGTTGGAGTCGGTTCATCCATCAGGGCGTATGCAAAGTTTGTGGGATGATCTTTCAGCTTTTTGACATTTTCAATCGTTTGTTTAATACGGTCCGGATGTCCTGCGCTCTGTCCGGAAGAACCACCGCTATACAAGACTATAATCTGTTTCAGCCCCAGTTCCTCACATTTTTCGAGCCAGTTATCGGCAGCATAACCCTGAATCAGATTGACACCGTATTCCGGAAGCCGGTCAAGGCTCGGTATATCTGCATGGTATATATACACCGGGTCAAACCGCTTGCCATCTATTTCATAAAGTCCTTCTTTGGTAATGTATTCCGGACGCGGTACTCTGTAAATCGTGTCCTCACCTCTTGCAATATAGTTGCCGTCCTTATCGAAAAGGTCACCGCGGACAACGTATTCTCTGAAATCCTCTTCTAAAAGGGTAAGCGGATATTCAAAAACAGTATCGCCGTTTTCCCCCATAGGCACTGTGCCTTCATAAACGACTTTTTCGCCGTCCAGTATAGAAAACTCTACGTTGCCGCCGATAAACTCGGGATAGAAGCTCGTGTTACACGATAAGGTAACATTGCCCGCACCCTCCCAGTCGCTGTAATAGAAGCAGTTGTCTACCATAAATGTATTGATGGCTTCGGGGCCTTTGGTGAGCGTGTAGGAAATATCGTCGAAATACACCTCGCCTTGTCCGCAAAGACGGATATAGAACCAAAGCTGGTCGGACTTATCGGGAATCCGTTCCGTCCATGTCATCTTCGTCCAGCCGTCTGCCGCCGTAATCTCCTTTACCAGGTTCAGATTGCCGCCGGAGCCCGTGCCGACAACATGGTCATAGTTTGTGATATAATACTCCGTTTTCATGCCGATAAGCGTTGCC
>JAZULX010000078.1:0-3575 GCA_045603325.1 Oscillospiraceae bacterium
AGATAAAAGCAGCAGCAGGAGACAATTAACAATTAACAATTAACAATTAACAATTAATAATTAATAATTGATACCCCGGATGATTTGGCCGTCAAATCATCCGGGGTTTGTGTTATGGCATTTTAAAACAAATCGCTGTGCGTTCCTGTTCTGGTAAGGTACAATATCAAGTCATTACCCGAGATTTCATATACCAGCAACCAATCAGGTGCTACATGACACTCTCTGCATCCGGTGTAATCTCCCACAAGCGGATGATCCTTGTTTTTCTCAGGCAACGTTTCCCCTGCTGCAAGGAGTCTGATGACTTCTGTCAATAGCGAGATATTGTACCCTCGTTTTTGTATGCGTTTAAGATCCTTCTGAAACTTAGTAGTAGGTCTTATGCTATACATCAGACAGCAGCTCCTTCATCATGGCATCCACATCAGTATAGGTCTTGCCCACAGAGGGGTCTGTTTTCATACGTTTAACTTCAGCTATAGCTTCCAGCGTTTCTGCATTGGGCTTTTCTGCCCCAATTTCAAAAGGAATACGGTATTCCCTGACCGCCTTTTTAGCAAAAATATTTATCGCAGTGGTCATTGTCATGCCCATATCGGTGCAAAAAGCTTCAAACTGGCGTTTCAAATCCGCATCCATACGAATACTTACATTTGTCTGTGCCATATTGGCATCTCCTTTCTGCAACACTTGATACTATTATTATATACACATTGTCAAGAGAATACAATACAATGTATGATATTTGTTGCAAATAGATTTGGAAATCCAAGGCGCAGAATGGACTCGTGAACCCAAGGTCAAACCGGAGGTTGGACCTCTCAGAATTGCCGCAAGCGGCAATTCATCAGGGCTGCTCGCCCTTCGTAACATAACAAAAAAGTAGATACCCTAAAGGGTATCAGCTTTTTTGGCACGCCAGAAGGGACTCGAACCCCTGACCTACTGGTTCGTAGCCAGTCACTCTATCCAACTGAGCTACTGGCGCATGCATATGCGCTTTTTGCGCCTGATTATGATATCACACACTTTTATAAAATGCAAGCATTATTTTCAAGTTTTTTTAATTTTTCATTTTTTGATTGTATGTGGCGAGGGCTTGATCTCGACCTGCCTGTTCTCTGATAAATCTGAAACCAAAAATCAGCATTTGATATTTCCCGAAAGCGACAATTATGGTATTATTAATTCAAGAAAATATTGAAAAGGAGAATCCAGATGTCCAATCAGAATCAGGTTCACAACTCATGCGTCCGCAGAAAGCCCGAAGTTCAGGTTCTTAACGGCGCTTTTGCCGTTCCTTCCGTTACCGATGCCGTTATCTGGGTGGAAGACGGCGCTGTTTCTGCCGAACATTCCGCTCCGGAATTTGCCGGCGTTTCCGCTTCCAAAATCGACGCTCTCAAGTTCGAAAGCGACCAGCCCTGCCTGAACACCGTTGTTGTCAAGGGTGAATCCAGCTGCGTTGAAATCGACAAGGCTTCCATCGCCCTGTCCGGCACCGGCTGCAGCGACTTCACTTCCAAAGGCGCAGGCGTGCTGACCTACGAAAAGGCCACCACCGTTATAAAAGACTCCGAAATCGTCACCAAAGGTGCCACCAGATGCTGCACCATAGCCACCTCCGGCGGCACTTTGAAGGTATACAACTCCAAGTTGGCATCCTACGGCGGTCCCCTGCCCGAAGATTACGTTCCTGTTATCGGTCCCGGCATGATGGAACCTCCCTATCCTCTGGGTCTTGGCGGCAACTGCCGTACCCACCTGTCTATGGACAATTCCGAGACTTTCTTCTACAACTGCGATATTTATGCTGCCGCATGGGCAGCCGTTTCCACCGATGCCGGCGGCGGTTACTGCTACGCCGAAATCAACGACTGCAACGTAAACTGCGAAGGCAACGGCTATGTGGGCTATGCCGACAACGACTGCCATCTGGCTTTCTACAACAGCAAACTCCATTCCGGCAACGTGGGCTTCATTCAGGACGGCAATTCCTCCCTCATTATCAAGGACTGCGACCTGACCTGCGACAAATACGGCATGCTCATCCATGGCGGTATGGAAAACTGGGACGATATCGGCGTTATCGACATTCAGGACAGTTCCATTTCCGTTGCCAATCAGGTTGCTCTGTGCAAGAGCACCAACGTGGACATTTACATGAAGAACGTCAAGCTCAGCAGCGACAGCGGCATCATCATGGAAGCCAAGCTCACCGATGACCACATGTATTTCAACCGCCGCACCGTGGGTCCCGAAATGTACGGCGTTCAGGCCACCTTTGAGGCCATGGATATCGACGGCAAGTTCCTTATGGGTGACAGTGAGCGCAAGCAGCATCTGCATTTTGTGAACACCAACCTCAGAGGCGCCATCTCCGGCAATCCTCAGGTATGGCTTACCGAGGGCAGCAAGTGGACCGGTGTCAGCACCTCCATCGTAACCCTTATGGGCGATGTTACTCTGGATATGCTGGATGCCGAAAAGGGTGAAGGCGGTTTCGGCGGCACTGCCGACGCCGTTATCTACGCCTATGTGGGCGAAGGCTGCAGGCTGGAAAAGGGCGAATACGTTCTTCCCTCCGGCGGCAAGCTGATCGTGCTGTAAATTCAAATAAAACTGTCATTTCGAACGTCAGCTCTGCTGACGGAGAAATCCCCATCTTATGACAGAAAACTCCTTCTGTTGGATGGGGATTTCTCAGCGGTGTACCACCGCTATCGAAATGACAATTTTTTATTCATTGACCTTTTCAAATGCCAGTCGGGGATAGTCGTCCTCTTCGACATAAATTGTTCCGCAATGGGTGAACCCCAGCTTTTTCAGCAGATTCTGCACCACCGTGTTGTCGCCATGGGTATCTACTCTGATGTGGCCGCACTGTTCGGCCGCCCATTCAAGGCAGGTTTCGCCGATACCTTTGACGCTGCCGTTTCCTGCCAGGCGGTGAATAACGCCGTAAGGTCCGTCGTCCAACCACTCACCGTCTTCTATAACGGCGTAAGTCGGGTCAATGTCTTTGCCATAAATGAAGTAAAAAGTGCCCACAATTTTACCATCGCTGATGCAGACGTAGCTGTTTTCCGCCGCAATATCGCTGTGTATCAGCTCTTCCGGCGGCCAGTTGGTGGGGCCCCACTGATTGGGGTTGCCGTGTTCCGCCATGAAGTTCCGGGCATATGCGTAAATTTCCATTATTGCAGCAAAATCTTTTTCCGTTGATTTGCGAATTTCCATAACCGTCCGCCTTTGTGATTTAGTTGCTGATATATTATCACATTCTATTTCCTCATACAACAAAATAATAAGCTGTCATCCCGAACGTCAGCTCTGCTGACGGAGGGATCCCCTGATTTGGAGGGGATTTCTCCGCTGATGATATCAGCGTTCGAAATGACAGCTTATATTAATTACAGTGGGTCATCAGACCCTTGCTTAATTCTTACTTGTAAAGCACTACGTTTTCGTAGGTACCGGGAGCGATGACGGTTTCAACACCGCCAACGGTCATCTTGGAGGCGGTGACAACAGCGCCTTCTTCGATAACGAGGGTGTTTACAACACTGTCG
>JAZULX010000079.1:0-3075 GCA_045603325.1 Oscillospiraceae bacterium
ACGCCATGCAGTGAGTGCAGCCTGAACCCCAAACGGGCTTGCCGTTTTCCATGGAAATGCAGCTGGTGACACAGTGTTCGGCGCATTTTCCGCAGCTGATGCAGCTGTCTTTTACATAGTACTTTTCTGCCTTTACCCAATATTTGTTGAACCCTTTGTTTACGGGACCGCGTTTGAACTTATCAGCAAAACCGTGCTTCCATTCCGGAAAAGCTACGCCTTCCGAAATACGCTTTATACCGGCTTCAAGACAGGGAATGGCAGCCTCAACTATTTTTGCGGATTCTTCAGCGTCGGGCACGGGGAACATGGCCACATAGTTCTCAGGCATGACCACCTGAAGCACGCCCTTGTAATTAAGCCCTTTTTCATCGCAGAGCTTTTTGATGTACTCACCGGCGTTGCCGATATCGCCTCCGCAGGTCATAA
The DNA here is from genome assembly GCA_045603325.1 of Oscillospiraceae bacterium. Lineage (GTDB taxonomy): Bacteria > Bacillota > Clostridia > Oscillospirales > Oscillospiraceae > SIG469. The sequence continues at coordinate 430 of JAZULX010000079.1, forward strand.
CAAACCACGCATCGTTTCCGCCGGAAAAACTGCCGGAGCGGATAAAGTCCGAGAAAATATGGGGCAGCTGCCAGCTGTAGGTAGGTGCCGCAAACACCCAACGGTCAGAAATGAGGTCTGCTGCAATACCGTTTTTTATGTAGCTGCTGCTGTCTAAAAGGGAATCGCCCAGCTTGTCTGCAATCATTTCGGCGCAGTAGCGGCTGTTGCCCGTACCGGAAAAATAAACTACCATTTCAAACTCTCCTTATATCAGGATCCCATTGCAGTGATCGATTTCGTGCTGGATGATCTGAGCAGTCCAGCCGGTGTAGGTTTTCAGCCGGGTCTGCATTGCTTCGGTCTGATACTGAACCTTGATGGATTTGTACCGTTTTGCCTTGCGGACACCCTCCAGAGACAGACAGCCTTCTTCTGTTTCGTAGAGGTCGGATTTTTTGATTATTTCAGGATTGAACATGACCGTATATTTCCCGCCATCGTCGAAAGCGATGATGCGTTTTGCAACTCCGATCATGTTGGCTGCCATACCAACGCAGCCATCCTTGTGGGCAATGAGAGTTTCCAGCAGATCCTGGGCAACGGTTATGTCATCGGCTGTTGCCGGTGCGGATTTTTGAGAAAGAAAAACAGGGTCTTTCATTATTGGTCGTATCATTGGTGTGTCCTCCGATATTTTATGGCTAAAGTATATCATCTTAGCGGAAACAATACAATGCGCAGCTCTTTATTTTTCCGATTGCTCCTGTTATAATGAACACGCACGTTGAAAACAGGATGGGTTTGAAATGAAAACAAATTACTTGTATAAACTGCGAAACGGAGACGAACTGACACTGCGTCAGCAGATAATGATGGTGTTCCAGCTCAGCGTACCCGCCATTATGGCTCAGTTGTCGTCCATAGTTATGCAGTACATAGATGCTTCCATGGTAGGGCGGCTTGGAGCCGTTCAGTCGGCATCCATAGGTCTGGCGGCGTCCACCACCTGGCTGTTCGGTGGCCTGTGCATGGCCATGGTGGCAGGCTTTTCTGTCCAGGTAGCCCAGGAGATAGGTGCCGGAGACGAAAAAACTGCCAGAAACATTATGAAAATGGGTTTTTTGATAGCCCTTGGATTTGCCATTGTTCTTGGTGCCGCAGGCGCAGCCATAAGCGGCATGCTGCCTGTGTGGCTTGGCGGTGGCGAAGATATTCGCGAAGGAGCATCGGCATATTTCCTTGTATATTCTCTGGCGGTGCCTTTCATGCAGCTGAACCATATATCCGGCGGCATGCTCCAGGCCAGCGGCAATATGAAGCTGCCCAGCATGCTGCATATTCTGATGTGCGGTCTGGACGTTGTGTTCAATACGCTGCTCATATTTCCCACCCGTCAGGTCATGGGCATCACCATCCCCGGTGCAGGACTGGGCGTAACCGGAGCAGCCCTCGGCACTGCACTTGCACAGGTTGTGGTGTCGCTGATAATGACATATATGCTCCTTTTCAGAAGCCCCATGCTGAAACTGAGAAAAGTGGAGCGGTTCCACTTCTCGAAAATACATTTTTCAAGATGCATCAAGATTTCCGTACCCGTGGCCATGCAGGAAGTGGTCATGGGCGGAGCACAGATAATGTCCACCACCATAGTTTCACCGCTTGGCACAGTGTCAATCGCGGCAAACTCCTTTGCCATCACCGCCGAAAGCCTGTGCTACATGCCGGGTTACGGCATTGGCAGTGCAGCGGCTACCATGATAGGCCAGAGCACAGGCGCAGGCAGAAAAGAACTGACACGGAAATTGGGATGGCTTGTAACGCTCCTCGGCATGGCGGTAATGACAGTCTCCGGTGCGCTGATGTATTTGCTGGCACCGTGGATGATAGGTTTGCTCAGCACCGACCCTGAGGTTGTAGAACTCGGCACCACCATACTTCGCATCGAAGCCTTTGCTGAACCCATGTATGCCGCATCCATTGTTGCATCCGGCGTATTCAGAGGCGCAGGCGATACCCTGTCCACCAGCCTGTTCAACTTTGGCAGTATGTGGCTTGTCCGTCTGCCGCTGGCAGCATTTTTGTCAAGACGAATCGGCCTTAAAGGCGTATGGATAGCCATGTGCTTTGAGCTTTGCATCAGAGGCCTGCTGTTCCTCATCAGACTGGCAGGCAAAGCATGGCAGAAAAAGTCCGAAAAGCTCAGACAAAACGCATAATATAACAAAAACGGAGACATCCAACATCGGTTGGGTGCCTCCGTAATTTTTATTCCTTTGTCATATGCTCGGATGCTGCTTTTGCCATAAGCTTTTTTGTGCCCTTTTCTTCAAAGGCAATTTCCAGCAGAGCATCGCCGCCCATGGGGGAGACAGCGGTTATCATGCCCTTGCCGAATGCTTTGTGATTGACAGTGTCGCCCTTGGCATAGGTGGGTACCGCGGCAGATTTTGCAGCGGTGGTTTTTACGGCTGCGCTCTTGGCAAAGCTGCCGTAAGATGTGCCGCTTTTCTGACCGTAGGAAGAACCGTAAGACGAACCGTAAGACCGACCGTAACTGCTGCCTGTGGATGACCTGGTGGATACAAAATTTCCGTCATCGTCCCAGCTCCAGCTTGTCTGACGCTGCCTCTGTTCAGGCTCCTTGCGGTCAACAAATTCGGTGGG
>JAZULX010000080.1:0-8034 GCA_045603325.1 Oscillospiraceae bacterium
GTTCTGTTCAGCATCAACGGAGCAGCCCAGGTAACCCAGGTATTCGCAGATAGCAGCTCTGGTGGAAGCGCTGTTTTCGCCAACACCGGCAGTGAAGATGATAGCGTCAACGCCGTTCATAGCAGCGGTGTAGCCGCCAACAGTCTTTGCTACCCAGTAGTTGAAAACGTCCAGAGCCAGAGCGGCACGGTCGTGGCCGTCGGCAGCAGCGTTGTCGAGATCACGGAAGTCGGAGGAAACGCCGGAAATACCCAGAACGCCGGACTTCTTGTTGAGGATGTTCAGCATCTCGTCGATGTTGAAGCCATACTTGTACATGATGAACTGAACAGCACCGGTGTCCAGCTGACCGCAGCGGGTGCCCATGGGGAGGCCTACCAGGGGAGTGAAGCCCATGGAGGTGTCGACGGACTTGCCGCCTTCGATGGCGCAGATGGAGCTGCCGTTGCCCATATGGCAGGAGATGAGCTTCAACTCTTCAATGGGCTTGCCGAGCATTTCGGCAGCACGGCCGGAAACATAGCGATGGCTGGTGCCGTGGAAGCCGTAACGACGGATCTTGTCGTTGTCGTAGTATTCGTGGGGGATAGCATAGGTGTAAGCCTTAGCGGGCATGGTCTGATGGAAAGAGGTGTCGAAAACAGCAACCTGGGGAACGTCTTTGCCCATAACCTCGGTGCAGGCGTTGATGCCGGTGAGGTTTGCGGGGTTGTGCAGAGGAGCAAAGGGAATGCAGTCTTCGATGGCCTTCATAACTTCGTCGGTAATGAGGACGGAGGAAGCGAAGGATTCACCGCCGTGAACAACGCGGTGACCAACAGCGTCGATTTCCTTCATGGAAGCAACAACGCCGTAAGCTTCGGAAGTCATTTTTTCCAGAACAGCAGCGATAGCTTCGTTATGGGTGGGAAGATTGATGTCTTCATCAAAAACGGGCTTGCCGTTGAGGGGAGTGTGCTTCAGATGACCGTCGATACCGATGCGTTCGCAAAGACCTTTTGCAAAAACTTCTTCGGTAGCGGGATCGATGAGCTGATACTTCAGGGAAGAGGAACCGGCGTTGATAACCAGAACTTTCATGTTGATACATCTCCTATGAATAAATAATAATTAATAAACTTGAAAATTTGCTGTGGGCATACTAATATAAATAGTGTTTTCACAACTTTATTATTCTAATACAAATTCCATAATATCACAACTGTTTTTTTAAAAAACTTTGATTTTTGGGGGTTTTGCAGTGAGGATTGCCGGAATTATCTGCGAATATAATCCATTTCATACAGGTCATCAGTACCAGATTGAGGAAACAAAAAAGATTCTCGGAGAAGATACATCGGTAGTTTGCCTGATGAGCGGAGGTTTCGTTCAGCGTGGTCAGTGTGCCATGTTCGACAAATACATCCGTGCAGAAGCTGCTGTCAGATGCGGAGCCGATTTGGTGCTTGAACTGCCTGTAACCGCTGCCATATCCTCTGCTGAGGGGTTTGCATCGGGCGCGGTTGACATAATGCAAAGACTTGGCTTTGTGGATACTCTTAGCTTTGGATGCGAAAGCGGAGCTGTTGAGCCGTTGATGATGGTTGCTGATATTTTGCAGTCTGAGCAGTTTCGTGCAAACCTGCGAAAGCAGCTTGACAGCGGCATGGCTTTTGCTGCAGCCAGACAGGCTGCCGTTGCGGAGCTGGATATGAAAGCTGCTGAAGCTTTGAGTCGTCCAAATGATATACTTGCTGTTGAATACCTGAAAGCATTGGCAGGAACTGACATAAAGCCTCTGGCTATAGCAAGAAAAGGCGCAGATCACGATGGGGCTGCAGTTGGAGATTTCAGCTCTGCGTCTGAGATAAGACGGCTGATTGCAGAAGGAACTGACGATTGGAAGCGGTATATGCCTGATTCTGCAGCGAAATTGATTGAAAATGAAATCGAATGCGGCAAAGTGTACGATATGACAAACGCAGAACGGGCAATGATTTATCGTCTTCGTACCATGTCCAATGAAGACTTTGATGCTCTGCCTTTCAGCAGTGAAGGGCTTCATATCAGGTTAATGCATGCAGCAAGAAGCAGCAGCACAGTGGCTGAAGTCATTGAAAAAACCAAAACCAAAAGATACACCAATTCCAGAATCAGGCGCATGCTTCTGTGTGCATTCCTTGGCATTACAGAGGCTGACATGGAACTGAAATCACCCTATGTCCGTGTTTTGGCATTCAATGATACAGGAAGAAAGCTGATAAGACAAGCGCGGATGCCGGTATTACAGTTGGGAAAACAGGCAGGGAAGATGGGCGAGGACGCAAAAGCATACTTTGAGCTTGAGTGCCGTTGTTCTGATATTTTGTCCTTGTGCCTGCCTTTGGAATATGAACCGCCTATTGGTGAAGAATGGCTGAAAAGAGGAAGATACATCTAGTCAAACAGATTGTTTAGTGTTATAATTAAGTTGATTTATTTAGAAGAAGAAAAGAAAGGAAAAGGAAACATGATAGACAATTCCAAACTGAGAGTATGCTACCCCGGCGTATACACCGAAGCCGAGCAGGCAGCCATTGACCGTTATAAAAGAGGTGAGTGCGAAGCTGCTATTCCTGCTGCAGTCAGCAAAATTTCCACCGATCCCTGGGTAATGCAGCTTTACGCACGCTGCTGGGACCGCTGGAACCCTCTGTTCAATGATCCCGAATACGCAAAAAACAGCGTTTGGGGCAACCTTCCTGCAATTCCCGGCTATGTAACAATGGAAACCCGTTCCAGCATTCCCGAGGAACTGGGTGCTCAGATGCGCCCTGACGGCACCACCTTTATCGGTGACGGCTACGACCATGAAGACTTGTATTTCAAACCCGTATTTCCCGGCGACACTTTGACTGCCAAGAATACCGGCTGGGATATCATCGACATTACCGATCCCGAAGGCAGCATCAAGCGCAGAATGATCTTCATCGATGAATGCGAAGTTTACAATCAGAACGGCGAACTGGTTGCTAAGAGCATCCGCCGCTGGCCCGAAACTCTGCGTATTTCCGATGACCCCGAGACCATGGATGCGCTCTGGGGCGAAGCTCCCGGCGATGTAGCTGCAAAGCACGGCAAGTCCGACAAGGCTCCCGGTGCCATGCCCAAAGAACCTCCCAAGGGTGCAGGCGGCCCCGGCGGTCCCGGTGGTCCCGGCGGACCCGGCGGTGAAGGACCTGATGGCGAAAAGAAGGCTCCGCCTCCCATGATGGGCCTCAACAACCGCCACAAGGCTCATAAGATGACCAAGGAAGACTATGATATATTCGTAGATATCTGGAAGAACGAAAAGATCCGCGGTGCAGAAACCCTGTATTGGGAAGATGTAAATATCGGCGACGAACCGCAGCCTATTGCATCTCCTCCCCAGTATGACCGCGAAATCTTCCGCACCATGGCTGCATGGCAGATCATGAAAGATACCAACGGCCTTCAGGAAGTCCTTACCGGTACCGGCGGCGATCCTCATTTCTTCCCCTATAATGCAGAAACCGGCCTTTACGGCGGCGGTGACGGCCACCTTGGCACCGGCGGCGGTGTTGCTTACCTTTATAACTTCCATGCAAAGCTCCTGGGCACCCGACTCATCACCAACTGGTGCGGCGACGAAGGCTTTGTAACCAAGCTGGGCTGGCGTTTTGTCAACGATGCTCCCAAGGAAGAACAGTTCAACCACTTCCCCGAAGGTTTCTATCGTCCCACCGAATTGCTGAAGGTTCCTTATATGAAAGACCGTTTCGCCAATATTCATGGTTACGGCGACGACGCTTTCATTACCCGCGGCTATGTTTACGACAAATACGTCGGTGAAGACGGCGGCCACTATGTAGACCTGATCTGCTGGTGCGAAGACCTGGACGGCAACATCGGTCAGGAAATTCCTGCAACCGTCAAGCTGCCCAGCAGGGGAGACAAATAACGGCAAAACACAATATAATGTTGCTGTTTGTCGAATATCTAAAAAAATATTCAATTTCTTTGTAAAAAAAGACTTGAATTTATTGATTCGTTGTGTTAAAATACACTAGCGCCTTTAGAGGGCGAGTATATTTCATGCGAAAGAGGTGAACATTGTGAAGGAAGGTATCCATCCCAACTACCAGCAGACTACTATCAGATGCGCCTGCGGTGAGGTTATTGAGACTGGTTCTACCAAGAAGGATATTAAGGTGGAAATCTGCTCCAAGTGTCACCCCTTCTATTCCGGCAAGCAGAAGCTGGTTGATACCGGCGGCCGTGTCGAACGCTTCAACAAGAAGTTCGGTCTTAAGTAATCATTTCAAGCCCGCACTGGTTCAGTGCGGGCTTTTTTTCACTTATTTGGAAGATATTTGATATTTCTTTCCATTAATTTCTTAAAAATCGGAGGAAATTTTCATATATGGCATATATGGATGTACAGTCCAAGGATTTTTCAATTGAAAAAGCAGTTCTTGTGGGCCTTAACAGCCCTGTTTATACCGCCGCAGAAAATGCAGACGAAGAAAGTCTCGACGAGCTGGAAGCTCTTTTGGAAACTGCCGGCGGTATCTGTGTTGGCAGAGTTTTGCAGAACAGAGCCACTCCTGATTCTAAATACGTTGTGGGTCAGGGTAAAGCAGAGGAAGTGGCTCAGCTTGCCAAGGATATGGAAGCTGAGCTGATTATTTTCGACAATGACCTTACTTCCTCTCAGATTAAGGCTATGGAAGAACTCAGCGGCAAGCATATCATGGACAGAAGCGGCCTTATTCTCGATATTTTTGCCCAGAGAGCAAAGACCAAAGAAGGTCGTCTGCAGGTTGAGCTTGCACAGTATAAATATATTCTGCCGCGTCTTACCGGTATGTGGGGGCATCTTGTCCGCCAGACCGCTGCCGGCGGCAAATCACCGATAGGTACCCGTGGTCCCGGTGAAACTCAGCTGGAAACCGACCGCCGTCATATCCGTCGTAAGATTACTGCGCTGGAACAGGAACTTAAAGAAGTACGTCGTGTTCGTTCAGTTCAGCGTGAAAAACGAATCAAGAACGAAGTGCCGGTTGTGGCTATCGTCGGATATACCAACGCCGGAAAATCCACCTTGCTTAACAGATTGACAGGTGCCGGCATTCCCGCCAACAACCGCCTGTTCGACACGCTTGACACAACCACCAGAAAGCTGAAAGTCAGCGACACTTTGGAAGTTCTGATGTCCGACACTGTCGGATTCATCCGCAAGCTTCCTCATCATCTTGTGGAAGCGTTCAAGGCTACCCTTGAAGAGCTGACCTTTGCCGATGTATTGCTCCATGTCATTGATGTGTCCAACCCCAACTGGGAGATTCAGGCAAAAGTGGTGGACGAGCTTATTGAGCAGCTTGGAGCCGCAAAAACACCGGTTATTGAAGTTTATAACAAAATTGATATGTTTGAAGGCGACATCGAACCTCACGGTGAGAACAAGGTTTGCATTTCCGCAGCCACCGGTCAGGGTATAGACGATATGCTGGCACTTATCGAAAAGGTGCTTTCTGCCGGTAAACGTCAGGTTCGACTGATGCTGCCCTATTCCATGGCTGGCGCTGTGGACAGCCTCTACACCGAGGCCACCGTAAAAAGTGTGGAATACACTCCGGATGGCATTGATGTGGTTGCCGTATGCGGTGCAAAACAGCTTGGACGGCTGGAAAAATATATCGTTGGATAGGAAAAGAAGATGCAGGAATATTTGGTCCCCACCGGGGACAGCGAAACTGAATTCATAGAACGGCGATCCAGGTTCATAGGCCGAATCTGGCTGACGGAAACCGAAGAAGAAGCCGTGGCTCACATCAAGAAAATGCGTGAGCAGCACTGGGATGCAACCCATAATGTGTATGCCTATATCATCCGTGACGGCGCCACTCGTTACAGCGACGACGGTGAGCCTCAGGGTACTGCCGGTATGCCGGTGCTTGAAGTCTTGCGCAGAGAAAACCTTTTTAATGTGTGCTGTGTTGTAACAAGATATTTCGGCGGCATCCTGCTGGGTGCAGGTGGATTGGTGCGAGCCTATGCCCACAGCGCAAAACTTGCTGTGGACGCTGCCGGCATCAGCATCAAACGGGTTTGGACCAATGTGGATATCCCTGTTCCGTATAATCTGTTTGAACGGGTTAAAATCGAGTTGGTCAACTTTGATGGAGTTATCACCGATGTGGAATACTCTGCCAATGTGCTTATCCACGCAATCATCCCCGAGGCTGCTGCCGAAGATTTTATTAAGAGGATAATGGATATTTCAGCAGGAAAAACTTCTGTCGAAATCAAAGGGAACGAATACAGAGCTTTTCCCGTCACATAAAGTGTCAGGTAGTTTTTTATCTGGTCTGGAGGCTTAGATGACAGTATCTCAACGTCTTGAACAGGAAGAATTGACCCGTTTGTCGCCCTATGCAGTGAAAGCTGCCAACTCAAAGGGCAGGGCTGTGGATGAACCCGTGTGTTCTGTGCGCACACTGTTTCAGCGTGACGTGGACAGAATTATCCACAGCAAATCTTTCCGGCGACTTAAACAAAAAACTCAGGTTTTCTTCGACCCCGAGGGTGACCATTACCGTACCCGTATGACCCACACCATAGAGGTGTCCGGCATAGCAAGAACCATCGCCAGGGCTCTTAGCCTGAACGAGGATCTGACCGAGGCGATTTCTCTCGGTCACGATTTGGGGCATACACCCTTTGGACATTCCGGTGAACGTGCCATGCGTGCTGTAATGGGTCATTTTGAACATAATGAGCAAAGCCTTCGCGTGGTTGACCGCCTTGAAAAGGACGGTGAAGGACTTAACCTGACATATGAAGTGCGCCGCGGTATTGTCACCCACACGGGAGACGATATGCCGGAAACTCTGGAAGCGCAGATCGTCCGCATTTCGGACAAAATTGCTTACATAAACCACGATATTGACGACTCCATCCGTGCAGGAATTCTCACCAACGACGATATTCCGCCGGAGATATCCGGAGTTTTGGGAAACACTCATAAACTGAGGATAGATACACTGGTACGAAACGTCATCGAAGCCAGCTGGGAAAAACCTGAAATTGCCATGACTGCAGAAGTGGAAAAAGCTATGATGGATCTGCGGGAGTTTATGTTCGACAACGTGTATTCCTCACCTGTTGCAAAAGGTGAGGAGCATAAAGTTACCCAACTTCTGGGGGACCTTTATGAATACTATCTCAAACGTCCCGAGGCCATGACAGACGACTATCTGAAACTGGTGGACGAAGACGGCGCAGAACGTGTGGTCTGTGACTATGTGGCAGGCATGACCGACAAATATGCGGCCAACAAATATACTGAATTGTTCGTGCCTTACGGCTGGAGCAAAAAATAATCAAAAAACAAAGGAGGGATACCATGGCATTTCCTGCCAGCTTCATAGATGAGCTTATAGCACGAAATCCTATAGAGGATGTGGTATCCTCCTATGTCAGCCTGAATACCAAAAGCGGTCGCTTGTGGGGCTGCTGCCCGTTCCATACGGAAAAAACACCGTCATTTACTGTTTCTTCTGAAAAACAGCTGTATTACTGCTTCGGCTGTGGTAAAGGCGGCGGAGTTATAAATTTCATAATGGACATTGAAAGCTTGGATTATCCCGATACTGTCAGATTCCTTGCACGTCGTGCAGGCTTGACGGTACCGGAAGACGGCAGCTATGTTTCCACCGCAAAAACGAAAAACAGACTACACGAGCTTAACCGTCAGGCGGCCAGAATGTTCAACGCAAATCTTTGGGAACCTCAAGGCGCAAAGGCTGTGGAATATCTGATGGGCAAACGCGGCCTGACCAAAGCCACCATAACCCGGTTTGGCCTTGGGTTTGCACCGGATTCCTGGGATGCAACAATGAAAGCATTGAAAAGTCAGGGATTTTCTGAAAAAGAACTGCTTGATGCCGGTCTTGTTATTTCGTCAAAAAACGGAAAAGGTGCTTACGACAGGTTCCGCAACAGGGTAATGTTTCCCATAATTGATGTAACGGGCAACGTGGTGGGATTTGG
>JAZULX010000081.1:0-5142 GCA_045603325.1 Oscillospiraceae bacterium
GCGTTGTGCGCTCCACTTTTGTGATTGTCGAGAATGGATATTTTGAAAAAATTGATATGAAAGTCAAGGCAGATAATGATGCCAGGCATATGCTGGACTATCTCGACAGCATAAAATAGACTGTGAATACCTTCTGAATTAGTGCGCAAACTATAGCAGGTAGAACTTCTGTTTGCCATAAACTTTTGGAGGTAATCAATATGGACAACCATACCCGCTGCGGCGAAAACCACAACATTGAATGCACTGTTCATCAGTGTACCTATCACAGCGATAAGGAAAATTATTGCACTCTGAACAAGATTCTTGTAGGAACTCATGAGGCCGATCCCCAGGTCAAGCAGTGCACCGATTGCATGAGTTTCGAAAGAAAGTAAAACTCAATGTGCCACCAACTGATGTTGGCGGCACATTTTCTATTCTCCCTTGTATTTTCTTCTTGTGGCAATGCCGCCTCTCAAATGGCGTTCAGCCTTGTTTATTTCCAGTATTTCCTTTACTTGTAAATACATTGGTTTGTTGATGTATTTCAGCCTGTCAGAAATATCCTTGTGCACTGTCGATTTGCTGATTCCGAAATGGGCTGCGGCAGCTCGGACTGTTGACTTGTTTTCTATTATGTACGCTGCAAGATCCATTGCTCGCTGCTCGATAGTTACATTCAATAACACCACTCCCAAAGCTTCTTCGATAGACTATATGCCGGAAGTTGGAAGAATATAATCAGAACATGATAATGAATAAATACACGCTCAATATCTTGACTTAAAGGCGGTGATATGGTAATTTATAAAGAGTAAATCAGACCGAGTATTTGACCCGGTCGCCAATTTGAATCAAATCGAATGGAGTTAAAATGATGGAAAGAATCAAGACCCTCGAAACCAGAAATATGTGTGAAAGCGCAAAGAACGGTGGCTGCGGTGAATGCCAGACCTCTTGCCAGTCCGCTTGCAAGACCAGCTGCGGTGTTGCCAACCAGCAGTGCGAAAACACCAACAAGTAAGATAATCTATTACTGGAAAAGGTGCAGCCATCAGTTGCACCTTTTCTTTGTGTTAACAGGAGGGGAACCATATGGTTCATCAGTATAAACTCAACGGTTTTAATATAGTTCTCGACACCTGTTCCGGCTCGGTTCATGTGGTGGACGAGGTTGCATATGACATTATCGAGATGTATAAGGATTATCAGCCGGAAGTAATAGTTTCTCAACTGCTCGAAAAATATGCAGACAGACCGGATGTAACGTCCGATGAATTGTATCTCTGCATTGATGATGTCAGAACCCTCGAACAGCAGGGAAAACTCTTTACGCCCGATTCATTTGCAGATCTTGCGGGCACGTTCAAAGAACGTTCCGGCAATGTTATCAAGGCTCTGTGCCTTCATGTTGCCCATACATGTAACCTGAACTGCTCCTATTGCTTTGCAAGTCAGGGCAGATATCACGGCGACAGAGCTCTTATGAGCTTTGAAGTGGGCAAACAGGCTCTGGATTTCGTTATGGACAATGCCGGTTCCCGCAACAATCTGGAGGTTGACTTCTTTGGCGGCGAACCTCTGATGAACTGGGATGTTGTCAAACAACTGGTTGCTTATGCCCGCAGTGTTGAAAAGGGAAGAGGAAAGAATTTCCGATTTACCCTTACCACCAACGGTATGCTTATTGATGATGATGTTATTGAGTTTGCCAACAAGGAAATGACAAACGTGGTTCTCAGTCTTGACGGTCGTAAAGAAATCAACGACCGTACCCGTGTTGACTATGCAGGAAACGGAAGCTACGACCGTATTGTTCCAAAGTTTCAAAAGCTTGTTAAGGCTCGTAACGGCAAAGAGTATTATATGCGCGGTACCTTTACCCACGCCAATCCCGATTTTACAAAAGACGTTTTCCACATGGCAGACCTGGGTTTTACTGAACTGAGCATGGAGCCTGTTGTTTGTTCTCCCGATGATCCCTCGGCACTTACGGCTGAGGATCTGGAGATCGTCAAGGAACACTACGAAATTCTGGCGAATGAAATGCTCAAGCGTGAAAAAGAGGGAAGAGGCTTCACGTTCTATCACTATATGCTCGATCTGACCAATGGCCCCTGCATTTATAAGCGCATATCCGGCTGCGGAAGCGGAACCGAATATATGGCGGTAACTCCCTGGGGTGATCTTTATCCCTGCCATCAGTTTGTCGGTGAGGAAAGCTATAAACTGGGCGATGTCTGGAACGGCGTTACCAATGACGAATTGAGAGACGAATTCCGAAGCTGCAATGCATACGCTCGTGAAGAGTGCAAAGACTGCTGGGCAAAGCTTTATTGCTCCGGTGGATGCGCAGCAAACGCCTATCACGCTACAGGCAGCATTAAAGGCGTGTATGAAGCCGGATGTGAGCTGTTTCGTAAGCGTATTGAATGTGCAATAATGATCAAAGTGGCTCAGGATGCCATGGCTGACGAAAAATGAAAACACCTATTTTTGACTATTTGATAAAATATCAGTATTCAAATACTTCGAGGTTTCACATGCCCGGCCATAAAGGAAAACTTTTTCTTGGTCTCGAATCGCTGGATATCACGGAAATCAAGGGAGCTGACTCCCTTTACGAAGCGGATGGGATAATCGCAGAAAGCGAAGCCAATGCGTCAGAACTATTTGGCTCAGGCAAAACGCTGTTTTCCACCGAGGGATCCAGTCAGTGCATCCGTGCAATGCTGTATCTCGCCATGATGGCAGGCAAAAACTCCACTGTTGTGGCCGCAAGAAATGTACATAAGTCCTTTGTTCAGGCTGCAGCATTGCTTGATTTGAATATTGTCTGGCTTTGGCCGGATGATGGCACTGATTCTCTGTGCAGCTGCAGCATTTCTGCCAAAACACTTGAAGATACGTTGAGTTCATTGAGTGAACCGCCGGCAGCCGTATATCTGACAAGCCCCGATTATCTCGGAGGTCAGTTGGATATCAAAGCAATGGCTGATATTTGTCATCGGTTCGGAACTATCCTTGCAGTTGATAACGCTCACGGTGCATATTTGCATTTTTTGCAGCAGCCAGCACATCCATTGGATTTTGGAGCTGATATTTGCTGCGATTCTGCCCATAAAACGCTTCCTGTGCTGACAGGCGGTGCGTATTTGCATATCAGTAAAACCGCTGATGCCTTGCTGAAACTTGATGCTAAAGCTGCATTAAGTCTTTTTGGCTCCACCAGCCCGTCATATCTTACTCTGGCTTCTCTTGATATCTGCAACGGTTATCTTTCAGGGGAATATAGTGCTAAACTTAAAACAACAGTGACAAAACTTGTGGATATAAGAACCAAGCTTAGTGAATCGGGATGGCAGGTTATGGAATCCGACCCGTTGAAGCTGACTATTAAGGCGCCATCAGGTATGAAAGGGACTGAACTTGCAAGTATTTTGAGAAATAATGGTTTGGAATGTGAGTATTCCGACCCGGATTATTTGGTGCTTATGGCAACGGTGGAAAACTCACCCGAAGACTTTCAAAAGCTTCTTGATGCGCTCGGTGAAAATTCATTGCCATATGCTTCCGGTGAAACATTGACTATAGCCATAGGTGAAGTTTCAATGTCCATCCGAGAAGCTGTGTTTGCGGCTCAGGAGACTATACTTACCAGTCAGGCCGAAGGAAGAATATGTGCATCTCCGACAGTAGCGTGTCCGCCGGCGATTCCGGTCGTTGTTTCCGGTGAAGCTGTAACTGATGAGGCAGTGAAACTTTTTGAGTATTACGGAATTGAAAAAATTTCTGTTGTAAAGTAATAGCTTTCAATTTGAAAACGCATTATTGCAAAAAAACGGCATCCTTTCGGATGCCGTTTTTTTCATTTGCTTATTCAACTATCAGCTTGCCGCCGGAGGGAAGTGCATATTCGCCGGAAAGGGTAGTGCCTTCGGAGGCAATGGCTTTGATTGTAACACCAGCGGGAGCATCAATGCCATCAGCTGTGGTGCAGTTGACAAGAGCTACTGAAGAATCCTTGGCAGCATACCATTCGGAGTTCTGCAGCTGCAGATAGGATCCGACAATTGCGCCCTTGACTTTGGAATTATCGAGAATAATTGCCATGCAGCGGATATCTTCGTTTACAATGTCGCCGTCAAGTTCGGAATTGACAACATACAGCTTATTGCCGTAGGGGACAGCATCTTCGGGCAGAACGCCGCCATCGGAGTCGTCGTTAACAAATGCGTGGACAATGTAATTGGGGGATTTCAGCTTGGAGTCGGCAATATCAACATGGACATTGTGGCTCTTTATGCGGATAACTTCGTCTTCTGCATAGCAGTCGCAATCACGAATTTCCAGAGGAGCAGCAGAACTTGCACCGCCGGAAAGGTCATGACACATAAAGTCATAGCGACCGGAAGTAACAGTACAACCTTTGAATACTGCGGTGAAATCGCCGGCAAGGATGCCTGCATGGGTGGCAACTTTGATGCGGCAGTCGTTAAGTACTACATTACAGCCGCCATCTGCATAAACGCCGTAACCAATGTTGCGGACGATAACATCGCAATTGTCTGCCTGGAGATAAAGATCACGGCCATTGTCGGTGGACAGAGCAGCCCAGCCTTCAGCTTCAATGTAAGTGTTCTTATAATAAGTCTTTGTGGTGCCAACAGAAAGGTGTGTTCGGCAGGTGCCGCCCAGGAACAGGCCTGCAGGAGGTTCCATCATACCGGGACCTTTTATGGGATTTTCCTTGTCATAGTAATCGGGCAGAGGACCGCTGTTGCCGTAAACCTTGCAGCCGTCAACGATAAGGGTGGACTTGCCTGCGCATGCAGTACAGGGACGAATTACACCGTTGGTTTCGATATAGCTGTCTTTAACAGTGAGTTCAGCGTCGTTGGTTACCATGACGGCAGAACCGATACCATCAAAGTCATTTACGCCCTGACCGTCGAGCTTGAAATAAGCGTCGGAGATGGTATATTTGCTGCTGCCTTTTACTATGATGCCGTTGATGAACTTCTCTTCAGTGGTAAACTTGATACCTTTGGCTTCGCAGTTGCCGATTTCGCCTTCAAGAGCGTGGACGGTCGGGAATGCAGTAACTTTATTGTCTTCAATTACATAGGATGGTATAGCCTTGAAGGAACGGGGGAACTG
>JAZULX010000082.1:0-5189 GCA_045603325.1 Oscillospiraceae bacterium
CATTTTATCTGCACATTATAATAGCACACAGCTTTGTTCAAAACAAGTTAAATAAAAGCTAATTATCAAACGGAAAATCCATTACCGATTACGGCGCATATACTGGTCATACAACTATAATTGGAGGATCAATATATGCCAACTTTATACCTTTCCCCTTCCACTCAGCAGTTCAACCCCACTGTTGTGGGCAACAGTGAGGAATACTATATGAACCTTATTGCCGATGCCATGGAGCCTTACCTTACTGCTTCAGGCATTCAGTTTACACGCAACACTCCTGAGATGACTGCCGCAACTTCTATCCGCGCCAGCAACGCCGGAAACTATGACCTGCACCTGGCCATCCATTCCAACGCTGCACCTGAATACCTCAGCGGTCAGCTACAAGGTGCAGACGCTTACTACTATCCCGGCAGCACCAACAGCAGACGATTTGCCGATTACATAGTCGAAAACCTGAGGGCCATTTATCTCGACCCGAACAATGTGGAGGCTCTGCCCACCACATCCATCGGCGAGGTTGCCAGAACCACCGCTCCTGCCGTGCTGGTGGAGGTTGCTTATCACGACAACTACGAGGATGCTGCATGGATAAGGGACAACATCGACGCCATTGCAGCAGCTTTGGCACGGGCAGTTACACAATATTTCAACGTGCCTTTTGTTACTCCCCAAATAACTCAGGCAGGTACTGTCACCATAAGTTCCGGTACCCTGAACATCCGTTCCGCACCGTCACTGGATGCCCCTGTAATAGCTTCGGCCCGGAACGGAGACATCGTCACCGTTCTGAGCCGGTATCTGGACTGGTATGCAGTCAACTACAACGGCGTTGACGGTTACGCCTTTGCAGACTACATTACTATCCCCTGAATGCAGGCTATGCCTTCATTCAGGGAACTAATAACTAACAGTGAATAACTAAAAACTGATAAACATCGTGGAAATCTCAATAATCGTCAGTTCTTCACCATTAACTCTTAGTTCTTCTTGATTCCTGCGTCGGCAAAGCCGGTGGGATGGTGGCACACCGGGCAGGCATCCCAGGGTTCGGTGCCGAAATGCACATGTCCGCAGTTGATGCAGCGCCAGCTGTAAGGTTCGGAGCGTTTGTACAGCGTACCGTTTTTCAGCTGATTCTGAGCATCGGTGAACACCCGATGATGAAGCCCTTCTATCTCGGCTATCATGGTGAACTTTTCGTAAACGTCCATGAATCCCTCCTGTTTTGCACACTCTGCAAAGGCAGGATATGCGTCAACATGTTCCTGATTCTCGCCGTCGGCGGCAAAACACAGGTTTTCCACCGTTGTACCGACGGAAAAGGGGTAGCCTGCGTCAATATCGATGTTGTCCATATTGCCGCCGTGAAGGATGATGAGGTTGAAAAACTCTTTGGCGTGGGCATACTCGTTGTCTGCCGTTTCCTCAAACAGGCGGGCGATATATTCGCTGCCCTCTTTCCTGGCCTGATATGCATACATGGTGTAGCGGTTTCTGGCCTGGGATTCTCCGGCAAAAGCTCTTGCCAGGTTTATCATGGTCTGTGAATCTTTGAATTCCATAATGCAGTTTGTTCCTTTCGTTGCATATGATTATTTTGCGGCGCCCTATTGTAAATCAGGCGCATTGAGGATATAATATTCTAAGATTTTTCCCGCGAAACGGAGGTTGATACCATGACCATTGAGCTTACACAAAAGCAGTTCAGGCGGCTGCTGGATCTTGTTTACACAGGCAACTGGATAATGAATTCCATCCGTGGTGAGGATAGGTTCAAGGATTACGACGAGGTGGAAAGTCTTATATTTGCCCAGTGTATCACCAACGGTATGACTTCCCTTGTGGAGTCTTTCAACGGTGAGCTGATACCTTCCAGAAAGTTCTCCGAAGGCGGTATCCACGAAGCGATCATGACTTATGAAGACACTGTTTTCTTTGAGATCCTTGCCGAAGAACTGGCCAGACGTGACATGGATTATGAGGATATCGGCCCCCATAATTTCGACGAACTGACCTCCCGGATAGATGCCTATATTTCCGAATTCGAAGCCAACGGTACCGACAATATCGTACTTGATATCTGAGGTTATTTTTTGCCGGTTTAATTTCAAATATTCCAACCGGGAGAGATTTGATAATTTCTCCCGGTTTTTCAATCCCCCAGTCATGGCTGCGCAATATCAGCCTAAAGTTTGCAACGGCAAACTTCGTATGTTTGGCTCTGCCAAACATTTCCCTTATACACAAGGGGGCCTTTCATTATTCTGTCCACTTCCATACAAAGAACGTGTTCACAATCCCGCCAAATTCAGCCTTTTGCCATATTGAAAAACCATACTTGCAAGAGTAGAATCTATTTGCACTTGGATTTACGAAGTTTTCGTTTATATATAGAAAGGAGCTGCCATGCGTTCATCTGCGGTCAGCCTTACCAGCGGTTCCATAACCAAAGGCATCATCTCGTTTTCCATCCCCATACTGATCTCCAACCTGTTTCAACAGCTGTACAATTCCATCGACACCGCCGTTGTGGGCACCTTTGCAGGCCAGACTGCTCTGGCTGCTGTTGGTTCCACAGGTTCCCTTATCAACCTGCTTATCGGCTTTTTCCTGGGTATCGCCACCGGTGCAGGCGTTCTCTATGCCATGTATTACGGCTCTGATGACCACGAAAGTCTTAAAAAGCTTATAGACACTGCTCTTATTCTGGGCGTTATCTGCGGAGTGTTCATATCTGTAATTGGTATTGTTTTCGCAAAACAGTTTCTGCTTATGATGGACTGTCCAGAAGATGTTATTCCGGAAGCTGCTCAGTATCTTCGGGTGTATCTGGCAGGTACAGTTATAACCATAATTTACAATATCAGCGCAGGTATGATTCGATCCGAGGGTGACTCTACCCGTCCCCTTATCTATCTCGTCATCAGCGGAGTGTCCAATCTTATCCTTGACCTGCTTTTTGTTGCCGTGTTCAAAATGGGAGTTGTCGGTGCAGCTCTGGCCACCGTACTTGCTCAAACAATTGCGGCAGTACTTACAGTCCGTAGGCTAATGAAGCTTGATGAGCGATATCGTCTGCGGCTGAAATCCATACGGCTGGACAAGTTCATGTGCATGAAACTTGTCAGAGTTTCAGTCCCCTGCGGTATTCAGGGATCCATGTTCAGCATATCCAACCTGCTTATTCAGGCAAAAATCAACAGTTTCGGTTCCATAGCCATGGCCGGAATAGCTGCCTACAGCAGAATAGATGGTTTTGTTTACATGCCCATGATGGCTCTTACTATGGCAACCTCTACTTACGTTGGACAAAACATCGGTGCAGGCAAGCTGTATCGTGTCAAAAAAGGTATCGGCGTTTGTATGCTCATCACCTGCATTTTGTCCATCACCATGGGTGTCCTTGTTTTTGTTTTCTGCAAAAACCTTGTGGGGCTGTTCACTCAAGACGCCGACGCCCAGGCTTATGCCATCCAGATGATGCATTATCTTGCACCTTGTGCCTGGATCTTCAGCTTTAGCGACATTCTTGGAGGCGCCATCCGCGGCAGTGGTGATACGGTAAAGGTCACGGTCATAACCGCTCTGTGCATCTGCCTGTTCCGTATCGTCTGGCTCATTCCTCTGCTGCATTTCTTTAACGATATCCGCATTGTTTTTCTGAGCTATCCCGTGTCGTGGGTACTGTGCTCCATGGTGATGATAATCTACTTCTTCAAGGGTTCAAAGCTCTGGAAGGACATCCGGGCAGTACATGCGTAAAAAATCAACTGTCATTCCGAAGAAAACTCGGGATGACAGTTTTTTGTTTCTATTTCGTCTCATCCACCAGTTTCACAATTCCGTCTACCGCTTCTTCAACATTCAGCTGAGTGGACAAGGTTTTGTCTCTGGATGTAACTTCGACTATGCCCTGCTTAAGGTTTCTGGGGCTGACCACCACTCTGACTGGTACGCCCAACAGGTCTGCATCGGAGAACATGAAGCCTGCGCTGACGGAACGGTCGTCGTAAATGACCTCCACTCCCTTGCTTTGGAGCTTTTCATAAAGCTCATCAGCATAGGCTTTTACCTCGGAATCGGAAGCGCGAACTGCACAGATGTGCACCTGCCAAGGTGCAATGGACATGGGCCAGATGGGGCCGTAATCATCGTGATGGGCTTCGCACACTGCTGCCGCAAGACGACCAACACCGATGCCGTAGCAGCCCATAATGGGATACTGAGAATTGCCATCGCTGTCCAGATAAGTCATGTCCATAGACTTGGTGTATTTGGTGCCAAGCTGGAATATATTGCCAACCTCAATGCCTCGTGAAATGGTTATTACAGGCTGGCCACAGACAGGACAGATACCACCTTCAACGATTTTGGCAAAGTCGTGGTATTCCACGTCTCCAAGATCACGATCCATATCAAGTCCTGTATAGTGGTATTCCTGCACATTGCCGCCACAGGACAGGTTGTTTGCCCCCTTGAGGCTGCGGTCAAAAAGGACAATATAGTCTCCATTCAGGTCATAAGGGCCGATATAACCTGCGTTAAGACCACAGTCATCGGTGATAACGCCAGGATGGATATCGCATCCGAGATAATTGGTCAGTTTTGTTTCGTTGACCTCCATATCGCCGCGGATAAAAAGAACGATATACTTATCATCAGAATTGCGCTGATATACCACAGCCTTGCAGGAACGGGATTTTTCGCTGCCAAGGAAATCACAAACCTCTTCAATGGTGTGGATATTGGGAGTGAAAACCAGTTTCAGTTTCTCAGAAACCTCGTCACGCTCGTTATTGACTATGGTTTCGGCAGCTTCCATATTTGCACGGTATCCGCACTTGGGGCATATGGCAATGGAATCCTCTCCAATGGCAGTCAGCAGCATGAATTCATGGGAAACGCTGCCGCCCATCATGCCGGAGTCGGATGCCACGGAAATAACCTCGGGCAGTCCGCAACGGCTGTAAATGCGCTCATAAGCCTTGAAACAGCGGTCATAATACTGCTCCAGATCTTCCTGAGAAGTATGGAAAGAGTAAGCATCCTTCATGGTAAATTCACGCACTCGGATAAGTCCGGCTCTGGGACGAGCTTCGTCACGGAATTTGGTCTGGATCTGGTAAATCATAAAGGGATAACGTGTATAGGAATTGGCATAATCCCGTGCCAGGTGTACAGCT
>JAZULX010000083.1:0-4070 GCA_045603325.1 Oscillospiraceae bacterium
GGTACCGGCTGTTTTACCCTTATGAATCTGGGAGAAAACAGCATCCGCAGCGATAACGGCCTTGTTACCTCCGTATGCTGGTCTCTGAACGGCCGGACTACATACGCACTGGAAGGCAGCGCATTCAATGCCGGTTCCGCCATCCAGTGGCTTCGTGATGAAGCAGGCGTTGTCACCACCGCTCATCAGTGCGATATTCTTGCAGAAAGCGTGGATTCCACCGGCGGTCTTTACTTTGTTCCTGCATTTACCGGTTTGGGCGCACCTTACTGGGACATGTATGCCCGGGGCTGTTTCTTCGGTCTGACCCGTGGTTCAGGCAAAGCAGAATTGGCAAGAGCCGTACTGGAAAGCATCGCTTATCAGGTCACCGACCTTGTGCGCACCATGGCCGCCGATTCCGGCACGCCCATTTCTGTCCTCAGAGCAGACGGAGGTGCCAGCGTCAGTGATTTTATGATGCAGTTCCAGGCAGACATGCTGGGTATCCCTGTTGACCGTCCGTCTATGATAGAATCCACCGCTGTGGGTGCCGCCTACCTTGCAGGTCTTGCCACCGGAGTTTGGGAAAACACCGGCGAAATTCAGCGTATCAGTCAGCGGATATTTGTTCCCACCATGGACAGCAGCGTCAGGGAAGAGCATTACCGCAAGTGGCAAAAAGCCGTTAAGCTTTCCCGCATGTGGGGTCAGGACGACCTGTAAGGTTTTATGGCTGTTGATATAATTTGATTCTTGCTATATAATGTACAGAGATTTCTATTCTTGCTGATAAGGAACGGATTAAAATATGAAAATCGTTATTGTGGGCAGCGGCAACATCGGTTACTTTCTGACCGAGCAGCTGGTTGAAGAAGAACATGACGTGGTTATTATCGACCGCAACCCGGAAATCCTTACCCGCTGCGTCGAATCCTTTGATGCCATGGGCATTTGCGGCAACGCAGTATCTCCCGACGTACAGTTGGAGGCTTCTGTGGATACCGCCGACCTTCTTATTGCCGTAACAAATTCAGACGAAGTTAACCTCCTGTGCTGTTTCCTTGCCAAAAAGCTCGGCTGCAGGCACACCATTGCCCGTGTCCGCAATCAGGAATACAAACAGCAGATGCGGTTCATGCGTCAGGACCTTGGTCTGTCCATGAGCATAAACCCCGAGGAAAGCACTGCCCGTGAGGTCTTCGGTCTTTTGCAGTTCCCCTCTTTCCTGCACCGCGATTCTCTGGCCAACGGCAAAGTTGAGCTGGTGGCCATACATATCAGGGAAGACAGCCCGCTCAACGGCGTCCCTCTGAAAAACATATCCAAAATCGCAAAGGTTAAGCTCCTTGTCTGCGTTGTTGAACGCGACGGCGAAGTTATCATTCCCGGCGGCAGCTTTGTTCTGCAGGAGGGTGACAATATTTCCGTTACCGCCGCCAAGTCTGATCTTGTGGCACTTATCAAAAACCTCAATATCGGCAACCATCACCGCGCCAAAAACGTGGTTTTGCTGGGTGGCGGCATGATTTCTGCCCAGCTTGCCGTAAGACTCAGCGGTTCCGGCGTATATGTAAAAATAATCGAAAGCAATTCCGACCGCTGCCGCGAGCTCAGTGAAGCCCTGCCCAACTGCCTCATTATCCACGGTGATCCCTCTTCCAGTGATTTCCTGCTCAGCGAAGGTATCGACAAGGCTGACGCAGTTGTTACTTTGGGCGATTACGACGAAGAAAACATCGTCCTTTCCATGTTCGCCTCCCATATGGGCGTTCCCAAGACCATCACCAAACTGGACAGGCTTGAATACTGCGAGATGTTCAGCAACATCGGCAGCGTAATCAGTCCTCAGATGGTTTCCGTAAACGAAGTCATTGCCTACGTTCGTGATATGCAGAACTCTCAGGGCGGTGAAGTTCTTGCCGTTCATCGAATTCTTGAAGGCCGTGTTGAGGCTCTGGAATTCTATGCATCAGCCACCACCCGGAATCTGGGCGTTCCTCTGGAAAAGCTCTCTATCCGCAAGGGCATACTGCTGGCATGTATCGTTCATGGTCCAAAGCTCATTGTCCCCACCGGCAAAGACTCCATCAACCTCAGCGACACCGTTATCGTCATATCCTCTGCCGATCAGCATATTCACAGCCTGAACGACATCTTTGAACCCGGTATCTGATACCCTTTTCTTTCAGATAATCATACAAGAAAGGAAATTTTCGGATGAACATTCGCGCTGTAATAACCTATCTTGCCTACATAATGCGCATTGAAGCCATCGCCATGGTGCCTGCGCTTCTTATTGCCGTGGGCGAAAAGGATACCAACTGTGTTGTTGCTTTCGCGGCAGTTATTGCGGGACTATTGCTTTTAAGCCTCGTAACTGTATTTACCAAAACAGAAAAGAAGAACATTCTGACCCGGGAAGGCGTTATGATAACAGCGCTCTCGTGGATATTGATTTCTCTTTTTGGTGCGCTTCCCTTCTACATAAGCGGCTGGATTCCCAGCTACATCGATTGTGTTTTTGAAACCGTATCCGGCTTTACCACCACCGGCGCCAGCATCCTTACAGAAATCGAATCTCTACCCAGGAGTTTGCTGTATTGGCGCAGCTTTACCCACTGGCTGGGCGGTATGGGTGTGCTGGTATTTATGCTTGCTATCGTGTCGCTGAGCAAAAACAGCGGTACCTCCATTTACATCATGCAGGCTGAAAGCCCCGGCCCCACGACTGACAAGCTGGTGCCCAAGCTGAAGAACACCGCTTCAACGCTTTATATCATTTATTTTGCCCTGACGGTATTGCAGATACTTCTGCTGATTGTGGGCGGCATGCCTGTGTTCGACAGCTTTATCCACGCTTTCGGTACCGCCGGTACAGGTGGTTTTTCCAGCATGAATGCCTCTGTCGGTGCCTATGACAGCTATTATCTCCAGGGTGTTATTTCGGTGTTCATGATCCTGTTTGGCATCAATTTCAACGTCTACTATCTCATAATTTGCAAACAGTTTAAAAAAGCTGTCAAAAACGGCGAACTGATGCTGTATCTGGGCATCATACTGGTTTCCACCCTTGTAATTGCGGCAAACATCTATCCGCTGTTTGGAAACATTTTTGATTCCCTGCATCACAGCTTCTTCCAGGTTTCCACCATAATCACCACCACCGGTTACGCCACTGCCGACTTCAATCTGTGGCCTCAGCTGTCCAAGAGTATTCTGCTGTTTCTCATGTTCGCAGGTGCCTGCGCCGGTTCCACCGGCGGCGGTATCAAAACCGTGCGTCTGCTGATACTTCTGAAGTCCATTCGCATCGGTTTGCAGAAAAGGCTGCATCCCCACAGCGTCAAGGTCATGAAGGTCAGCGGTAAAGCCGTATCCGACGACGTGGTCAAAGGCGTATTTGTTTACCTTACCATTTATGTGGCCATAGTAATCGTTTCCGTTTTGCTGATTTCCGTGGACAACATGGATTTTGAAACCACTTTCTCCGCCGTTATGGCCTGCTTCAACAACATCGGTCCCGGCTTCAGCGTAGTCGGCGCCACCGGTAACTATTCCACTTTCTCGAATTTTTCAAAAATCGTTCTGAGCCTGAACATGCTCCTGGGCAGATTGGAAATCTTCCCGATTCTGCTGCTGTTCGTACCCTCATCCTGGAAAAAGGCTGCCTGATATGACTGAAAAAATTGCTGAAAACATTTATCGACTTCAAATACCTTTGGAAGGCAACCCCCTCAAAAGCCTCAACAGCTTTCTTATCAAAGGAAGCCCCTCCCTGCTGATAGACACCGGTTTTCGTACCGATGCCTGCAAAGCTGCAATAACCGCCCAGCTCATTGAGCTGGGCGTAAGCCTTGATGATACGGATATTTTCCTGACTCATCTTCATTCAGACCACACGGGTCTTGCGGTGGATCTGCACCGTGAAGGACGAAAGATTTTCGTTTCGGAAGAAGACGGTGTTCGTATGATTGGCTACGGCAAGGATTCCACTTGGACAAAAATCGATGATTTCTTCCGCAAAAACGGGTTCCCTCAGGAGATCCTTGAAAAGCTCCGCACCGGGAATCCCGCCAGAGCCAATGCAC
>JAZULX010000084.1:0-2141 GCA_045603325.1 Oscillospiraceae bacterium
GGAATCGACTGTGTTGCCATGTGCGTCAATGATATCGTTTGTTCCGGTGCCAAGCCCATGTTTTTCCTGGATTATCTTGCAGTAGGAAAGAACTTCCCGGAACGTATCGAAAACATCGTTTCCGGCGTTACCGAAGGCTGCCGTCAGGCAGGCTGCGCACTTATCGGTGGCGAAACTGCAGAAATGCCCGGCTTCTACCCCATTGACGAATATGACCTTGCAGGCTTTGCCGTAGGTCTGATGGACAAGACCAAGGTTATTGACGGCAGCACCATCAACGACGGCGACGTTCTTGTCGGTCTGGCATCTTCCGGTATCCACTCCAACGGCTATTCACTGGTACGCAAGGTTCTCGATGTTGAAAACCGCGACCTTAACGAATTTATTCCCGAGCTTGGCAAAACCCTTGGCGAAGAACTCATTACTCCCACCCGCATCTATGTCAAGTCGATCCTTGGCCTTATTGAATCCGGTGTAGCCGTCAAGGCTGTTTCTCATATTACCGGCGGCGGTCTTTACGAAAACGTCCCCCGTATGTTGCCCGATGGTATCGTAGCTTCAATTGAGAAAAAATCTATTCCCGAAAAACCCATCTTCACCCTCATAGCCAAAGAAGGCAATATTCCCGAACGTGATATGTACAACACCTTCAATATGGGTGTTGGTATGATAATCGCTGTTGCTCCCGAAGAAGCAGACAAGGCTGTTGAGTTCCTGACCTCTGTCGGCGAGACCGCTTTCATCGCAGGCAAGTGCGTCAGCGGCGAAAAGGGTGTCGAACTGTGGTAAATATCGTTGTACTCGTATCCGGTGGCGGCACTAATCTCCAGGCGCTGATAGATGCAGAAAAAACCGGTCACATTAAAGGCGGAAAAATCACCGCTGTTATCTCCTCAAAACACGGAGTATTGGCACTTGAGCGAGCCGCAAATGCCGGAATTGAAGGTCGCGTTTTGGAACGTAAGGCCTACCCCAACAGCAAAGAATACTGCACAAAGCTTCTTGAACTGCTGGATGAGCTGAATGCTGACCTTATTGTTCTTGCCGGCTTCATGACTGTGCTTACTGCAGACGTTACCCGCAAATACGAAAACCGCATCATAAACGTTCACCCTGCACTTATCCCCTCTTTCTGCGGAGACGGCTATTACGGACTTCGCGTCCATCAGGCTGCTTTGGATTACGGTGTCAAGCTCACCGGAGCCACTGTCCATTTTGTAAATGAAGAAACAGATGGCGGCCCCATCATTCTCCAACAGTCCGTACCTGTGCTGACGGGCGACACTCCCGAATTGCTCCAGCGCCGTGTTATGGAACAGGCAGAATGGATCCTGCTGCCAAAAGCTGTTTCGCTTTTCTGCGAAGGAAAACTCAAAGTAAACGGAAGAACCGTGGAAATAATCGACGAGAAAGGAATCTGACAATGAAAAAGAGAGCCATAATCAGCGTTTCC
This sequence comes from Oscillospiraceae bacterium, assembly GCA_045603325.1. Lineage (GTDB taxonomy): Bacteria > Bacillota > Clostridia > Oscillospirales > Oscillospiraceae > SIG469. Next base: position 1,454 of record JAZULX010000084.1, read on the forward strand.
GATAAAAGCGGAATCATCGAATTTGCAAAAGGTCTTGCAGACCTCGGTTTTGAGATCGTCTCCACCGGCGGCACCGAAAAAGCCCTTAAAGAAGCCGGTCTTGAGGTTATCTCCATCAGCGATGTAACCAGCTTCCCCGAATGCCTCGACGGTCGTCTCAAAACTCTGCACCCCAACGTACACGGCGGTCTGCTGGCTATGCGCGATAACGAAAAGCATATGCAGCAGCTTGAGGAGCTGGGCATCAACACCATCGATGTTGCGGTCATCAACCTCTATCCCTTCCGTCAGACCATTTCAAAGCCCGGTGTAACTCTGGAGGAAGCCATAGAAAACATCGATATCGGCGGCCCCACCATGCTCAGAGCCGCAGCCAAAAACTGGAAAGATGTCCTTGTCATTACCGATCCCGCCGATTACGAGGTGGTTCTTGAAGCTCTGAAAGCCGGTGAACCCGACAAGCAGCTTCACTTCAGACTGTCTGCCAAGGTCTTTGAGCACACCGCCAACTATGACGCTATGATCGCTGAATACATGCGTAAGCAGTATACTGATGAAATGCCCCAGTATCTCACCGTTACCTTTGAAAAGGTTCAGCAGCTGCGTTACGGCGAAAACTCCCATCAGAAGGCCACCTTCTACCGCGAACAAGTCGGAGGCCAAGCGGTCTTAGGAAGACAAACCAAAT
>JAZULX010000085.1:0-13312 GCA_045603325.1 Oscillospiraceae bacterium
CTCGTTTATAAGCGTTCCATCTTCACACAGTCTGTCAACAGACTGCTCAATGTCCCGGGTGTCCAGGGCAAGTAACGATGCTGTCGCAGCTATAAGCTTGTCTTTAGGCAGGAAAGTATGACCGTTGGTTTGATTATACTGCAGTTCATACTTAACGCCTGCGTCTATTCGCAGAGAACAGTCCTCTTCCATTCCCGATTCAAGGGCAAAACGGTCTACCAGATCAAACTGGGCGCCGTAGTATTCATCTGCAAGAATGTAAGGATTAGCTTTGACTATGTTCAAAGCAGACTGACCGAAGGAAGCATATATCTTCATGGCAAGACGAACAGGCAGGCCGTATTCCTGAAGGTATTCCATCAGGATGCGAACTCCCACCTGTTTTTTGAAAGCCTGAGACATTTCCTCAGCTTTTTTATTTGTAATGCCGGGTATTATCGTCATGCGCTCGGGCTGATTTTCAAGCACTTTCAAAGTGTCGTCACCAAAAAGTGAAACCAGCTTTTCGGCAGTTTTGGGCCCGATTCCCTTTACCGCTCCCGAAGAAAGAAAACTGAGTATTCCCTCAGCAGATTCAGGGAGCTGTCGTTCCACAAATTCTGCCTGCATCTGCTGACCGTAGGTCTGATGACGGATCCAGCATCCTGTTATACGCAATCTCTCTCCCAGAGTGCTCATGGGAATGGTTCCAACGACGGTTACTTCACCCATGTCATCACTGTCGAGGCGCAGTACGGTGTATCCGTTTTCTCTGTTTTGATAAACTATCGTCGATACGTTACCCTCTATTACGTCGTACTCTTTTGTTTCGTCCATACAAAGACCATTCCTTTATTTCTTACCGCAGTCACTTCTATTAATCGCATCACAAAGCTGCTGTGGGCAGCAAAGACTTACGTTTTCCTCTTTTGCCAGCAGCTGAGCCACATGAAGTGTCTGCTGTTCCATGCCGTTGTCAACAATAATCGTGTCGAATTCAATAATTCCCAGGTCAAGAATCCAATTCAGCGACCTAACAATACTCTGAAGTTGTCCGCAGTCCCCTTTTGCATTCACAACCATATGTATGTGGCAGCTTTCGCCGCCTTTAACCGGCAATACAAATGCACCTGCAATCGCCCAAATCAGGGAAGCCAGGCCCAAACCTGACAAAATACATATGATAACTGCTCCAAAAGCGCTCATTGTTACACCTCCTCACAGACCATGTTATGCCGGTCTGTGAGGATCGGTGTTTTTTAGTCTTCTGTCAGCATTACGGAACCGGTATATTCAACCTCCTGAGCAGCAACATAGCTGCCAAGATAACCGGTAATTCCGTTGGCATCCATCCATTTCTTCTTGGACGCCATCAGGTTTCGGATAGTGCTGGGAACGTATCCCAAACGTTCAGAGTACAGTTCACGAAGTTCATAAAGATCGTTGTAAGTCAGATACGGATAGTCCTGCATACCTGCGGCAGCTTTACCGTTGAAATATGCATATTCCAGATTGTTGTTGCTCATATACCATATTCTTTCAGTACCCTGAATGCCTCGATACATCATCTCCTCAATGAATCGAACCAGGGTGTTTCCGGTAATGTTATATATTTCCTCCATCAGGATTATCTGTGCAAGCTGATGGTTGAGGGATGTATGGGTCTTTTTCCCGCCAAATTGGCCAATATAGTCATATACGAGCCAGCCGGGCCATCCGTCGGAAAGTGTGACCGAATCATGATTTCTGAGCACAAACGGAATATAGTAATCCATATAGTCCAGCACAACATCCCAGAACTCCTTGATGTTGTAGTAACGATAAGCCTCCAGGAAAGCTCTCACAAGGTCTGTATTGAATCGGGTATCGTAAAATCCGGAGCCGATACCGTAATCCGACAGAAGCCACTGGCTGCCGGACAGTGTCGGAAAATATCCCTGTTCATTCTGAAGGTCACGCATAACATCCAGCATTGCTATGGACATATACTTTGCACTGTTGGCATCCAAACCTATAGGCACCAGTTTGCAGGCTATATATGCAGCAGGAAGTCTGTGATAGAAATTTTCACCGGAAGGAATGTAGTTCGAAGGTGAAGTGTAGTAATATCCATTGTAGCACCATCTGTTGTCTCCGCCGAACTGGCAGCCGGACCATGTAATACGGGTGTCGGGATCATCCCAGTTGATAATGTTTGTGTTGGAATACAAAACAAAATAATCAACAAATGACTCAGTATATACATACGGTGCCTTGATAGAGATTCGCCAACCGGTTTCTGTAGGTTCAAGACACAGGTCACCGGTCCAGCCTTCCTGAGCCTGAATTGCGTTGTTGCTTTTTTCCACATAGGCCTGAGGCAGGAAAATTATCATTTCCTGGTTATCGTCTATGGTAAGGAAATACATACCAAAAGGCATACGGCTGTCGGTCAGCATAGCCTTGTCCACCCACTTGGATGAGACTGTGTTGTAATACCGCATGGTCAGGGATTCACATTCAAATTCCATCGAATACAGTTCAAATTCCTCACTCAGCAAGCTGTCAACATACAGACGTCGGGAAGCAAAATAAGAACCGTCGGGATATGAATACATCATTTGACGATGCTGACCAAAGTCCGTGGAAACAAGGCTCTCGGTAATTGCTATATCTCCGAAGGAAGATTCAAGATACCTCGTGCTAACTCTTTCCCAGTCAAAATCAGTCAGTTCAACTGGTTCCGTGTCGTACACTTTTTCCTCTTCAGATTCTTCATCCTCAGATTCTTCGGATTCTTCTTCGGTTTCATCCTCAGACTCTTCGTCCTCGGTTTCCTCCTCTTCCTCAGAATCTTCATCCTCGGATTCTTCAACATCCTCTTCGGAAGATTCTTCATCCTCTTCAGGAGATTCTTCTTCATCCTGAATCTCTTCTTCGGATTCTTCATCAAAATCTTCCGGCGTTTCGTCCTGAGTTTCTTCATCAAAAATCTCATCGGAAGGCAGTTCTTCTTCGGAAAGATAATCGTCAGATGTTTCGTCGGAACCGTCATTCGAAACAGTCTCTTCGAATTCAATGTCACCCAAAACAATATTCTCAGCAAACACGGGCAACTGAATTGCAGCCAAAATGCAGATGATCAACACCAATGCTGTTAGTCTTTTGTAAATCATGTATTATATCCTATCCTGAGTTTTATTCATTAACCATGTCGAGAAACTCCTGTTCGGTAAGAACTGGTATTCCCAACTGGTTGGCTTTTGTGAGTTTGGAGCCTGCGTTGGCACCGGCAACAACGTAGCTGGTTTTCTTCGATACAGATCCCGACACCTTTCCGCCAAGCTGTTCTATGATGGCTGTGGCTTCATCACGGGTAAACATTTCCAACGCACCTGTAAGAACGAATGTCATGCCGGAAAACCTGTCGTCACTGCCGCTGTCGTGAGCGATCATATTGACACCAGCTTCACGAAGCTTTGCAATAAGCTCTTTTGAGCTGTCCAATGAAAACCAGTCGATTATGCTTTTCGCGGTAATGCCGCCGATATCCCCAAGGGAAGTCAGCTGTTCCATATCAGCAGCCATAAGGGCATCAAGCGTGTTAAAATGCTTTGCCAGCTGCTTAGATGCCTTCTCACCCACTTGACGGATGCCAAAAGAGAATATCACACGCCACAAATCGTTTTCTTTTGATTTTTCCAAAGCATCCTTGAGATTTTTTGCAGATATCTCTCCCATTCCCTCCAACACCGCAACCGCCTGAGGATCCAGGAAATACAGATCGGCCTGAGTCTTGATCAGCCCGTTATCGAGCAGCAGTTCAACAACAGCGGAACCAAGCCCCTCAATGTCCATTGCACTTTTTGAAGCAAAATGAGCAATGCCCCTTGCCAACTGCGCAGAGCATGAACCGTTGGTGCATCTGAAAGCAGCACCGTCTTCATCTCTTGCCACTTCCCCACCGCAAACCGGGCAGGATTTTGGCAGCAGGAATGGCTGGGTGCCATCAGGTCTTTTCTCTTTGACCACTTCGATTATCTCAGGAATTATCTCCCCGGCTTTTCTTATCTTTACCGTATCACCGATACGAATATCCTTATCGGAAATGAAGTCCTGATTGTGCAGCGTTGCATTGGTAACAGTTGTGCCGGCAAGCCGTACAGGCGAAACAACCGCTTTAGGGGTAAGAACGCCCGTTCTACCAACCTGAATGACGATGTCCTGAACAACGGATTCCTTTACTTCCGGAGGATACTTGAACGCAGCTGCCCATCTTGGGAACTTGGAAGTGCTGCCGAGCATTTTTCTTCCGGACAGGTCATTGAGCTTGACCACTGCACCATCAATATCGTAGGGCAGTTCTCCCCTGTTTTCACCAAGTTCTTCAATCGCTTTTTCTGCATCAGCAGCGTTGGCAACAAGGCTGTGATCCACCACTTTGAACTTCAGCATACGCAGATATTCAAGGCTTTCTGCATGGGTTTTAAACTCAACACCTTCGGCAAGCTGAATGTTGAAAATCAAAATATCAAGCTTTCTGGATGCTGCGATTTTGGGGTCCAGCTGACGAAGGGATCCGGCTGCTGCGTTTCGGGGGTTGGCCATAAGCTGCTTCCCTTCCTGCTCACGTTTGGCGTTATGGCTCTCAAAAACTGCCTTGGGCATAAAAACCTCACCGCGAACAATGAGCCTTGGTGGTGCATTGTCAAGTTTTAGTGGTATGGACTTTATGGTTTTAAGGTTCTCTGTAACGTTTTCACCCACAGTACCGTTTCCTCGGGTTGCTCCACGGACAAATAAACCGTTTTCATATTCCAAAGCTACGGAAAGCCCATCTATCTTGGGTTCCACCGTAAATTCCGCATCATCCACATCACTGCATACTTTGCCAATAAAGCTTTCCAGTTCCTCATAGGAAAACACGTCCTGCAGGCTTTCCAACGGCACTGCATGCTCTACCTGTTCAAAGGCTTCCAGGGCCTCACCGCCAACTCTGCTGGTTGGCGAATTCTCCTGGGCATACTGAGGATACTCCGCCTCAAGCTGTTCAAGCCTGCGGAGCTTCATATCGTACTCATAATCCTCAACAGTCGGAGCGTCCAGAACGTAATATTCATAACCGTATCTTTCCAGTTCCTCTGTCAGCGTAATTATCTCTTGTTTGGGGTCCATTGGTATCCTCCAAAATACAGTTATACATTCTATAGTATACCACAAGGTATAGTGAAAGTCTATCATACTTTTACTATACCTTGTATGTTTTGAATTTTATACACACTTCAACTGAAATTGAAATATTTTTCGACAGCTTCTTCGGTAGTATCTGTTTCCGAGAAATAGGTGTAGCTCTCGGGCACTGTACCTACAACCACTGTTTCGGCAATACAAAACATTGATGAAGCCTCAACTTCGCTTTTTTTGCCTGCAGCCAGAATGGTTATTTCCACATCAAAATTCAGGTAGATTCGATGAACAGTCTGATTTATTCCTGCTGTTCTGAAATCATTTACAAAATCCACAGCCGCAGTCCTGACAGCGATTATTCTTACCGGTATTTCAGGCCCTATACCGGACAGGTAGTCCACAGCCATAAGATTGCCCACGGGTACAGACAATTCTTCCACCGAAATGTTTCCTATACGTTCAAGCACTGCCTCTGTTGCTTCAGCTTTCAGGTTGTTGATCTCTGCCACATCTGTTTTTACTGCGGTTATGCTGCCGGAATCGTTTTTCTCAAAGGATACAATGGCATCATAGTTCACCGTTCCGTCTGTCATCAGTTCTGTCACAGCCTCGTTCATGGCTGCTTTGGCGGCATATATGACCTTTGATGCTCCCATTTCTGTTATCAAAGGTTCAAGTTTGGTATTTATTCCATAGCTTAGCAGCAATGCGAATCCTGCCACAATAAGACAGACGAAAACAAACCCTCCACCGTTTCTGCGTCTGCGCAAAAAAATCATCCCCTTTACGTCATTTTATTGCGTAAAGGGGATGATGATTACTTGATTTATGCGTTTTCGAGAGCCTGTTCGATATCGGCAATAATGTCGCCAACATATTCGATACCAACAGAGAAACGAACCAGGTCAGCGGTAACGCCTGCTTCAATAAGCTGCTGGTCGGTGAGCTGGCGATGGGTTGTGCTGGCGGGATGCAGGGTGCAGGTACGGGCATCGGCAACATGAGTTGCGATTTCTGCCAGCTTCAGGCTGTCCATAAATCTGGTGGCAGCCTCTCTTCCGCCCTTGATGCCAAAGGATACGACACCGCAAACACCGTTGGGCAGATATTTCTGAGCCAGTTCATAATCCTTGTCGCCGGGAAGACCTGCGTATTTTACCCAGCTTACCTTGGGATGAGCCTGCAGGTACTCAGCTACCTTCTGTGCGTTTTCGCAATGGCGCTGAACACGAACATGCAGGCTTTCAAGGCCAAGGTTCAGCAAGTATGCGTTGAAGGGACCGGGAGTTGCTCCCAGGTCACGCATAAGCTGAGCCTGCATCTTGGTGATGTATGCCATTTTGCCAAAATCAACAGCATAGTTCTTGCCATGATAGGATTCGTCAGGCTCAGTAAGACCGGGGAATTTGTCTGCATGAGCCATCCAGTCAAAGTTGCCGCTGTCTACCACAACACCGCCGGTCTGGGATGAGTGACCGTCCAAATACTTGGTGGTGGAGTGGATAACAATATCTGCTCCCCACTCAAAGGGACGGCAGTTGATAGGAGTTGCAAAGGTATTGTCGATAATGAGCGGTACACCATGGCTGTGAGCTACTTTTGCAAACTTCTCAATATCAAGGACAACCAGAGCGGGGTTGGCAATGGTCTCGCCAAAAACAGCTTTGGTGTTCTCACGGAAAGCTGCGTTCAGTTCTTCCTCAGAAGCATCGGGTTCAACAAAGGTGGTTTCAATTCCAAGCTTTTTGAAGGTAACGCTCAGAAGGTTGAAGGAGCCGCCGTAAATGGCAGTGGAGGCCACGATATGGTCACCGGAACCGCAGATGTTCAGCAGCGCAAAAGTGGTTGCTGCCTGGCCGGAAGATGTAAGGATGGCACCTACGCCACCTTCAAGGTCGGCAATCTTTGCGGCAACAGCGTCGCTGGTGGGGTTTGCGAGTCGGGTATAAAAATATCCGGCAGCTTCAAGGTCGAACAGTTTACCCATTTCATCAGCAGAGTCGTACTTGAAAGTAGTGCTCTGGATTATGGGTAGCTGTCTGGGTTCGCCGTTTTTCGGCTGATATCCGGAAAGGATACATTTTGAGTTTACATGCAGTTCTTTCATAACAACATTCCTTTTCTTTTGATTTATGGGAAAAACACATCGTTGGTGACTGTGATCGGATCAGACATTTTGTAGTCCGGCAAATCAACTTTTTCACCGTCAATGAGTATCTGCACCGTGTTTACATACTCCAACTGGCTCAATGTGGCCGCAATAGACAGTACGCTCAGTCTCTGAGCAGCTGCATCCATATCTGCAACACTCAGAAAATCTGATGTAAGGTTTACCACGCAGCTGCCTTCTGTAACAGAAACGGAAATGATCCCTGTATCAGATGGTATAGGATTGGTGAACCCTTCAGGCGGTTCAAACCTGATAAGCATTTCCAGAAGCTGTTCTTCTGTTGTAATGTTGACTCGCCGTTTGATTATCTCAGGAAGACCGGCAAGATAGTCTGGGCTCCAGCTTTGCATATACAGGTTTACGCCGATTTCGTTGACTCCGGACCTTACAGGCCCCACTATACCATCATACGGTTCGATAGGATCAGCAAGTTCCATATACCTGTAGATTTCAGTTTCTCTGCCCTCAACAGTGATTCTGACACTTTCCACCGTCTCCAAGCTTGAAAGTGAGTTTGCAATAGCGTATATGGTAATAAATTCCTGTCTTTCTGTTTCAGGCTTATTTTCCACGAAATTGCTTGAAAAGTCAACAGTGCAAATGCCGTTTATGTCTGTCATAACAGACACAAGTTCCGTTCCCTCAGGTATTACCGGTGAAAGCTCATCCCCTACCGGACCTCTTATCAACTGGTCGATAATATATCTTTCGTCAGATACACCCGCTCCGCTGACAAGTTTTCTTGATTCCGGAACAAGATACTGACCGTTTGCATCTGCAAAGTACAACGTAACGGTATCGTCGGATACCACGTCGCTCTCCTCTTTAAGGAGATACATTTCGGTATCCCTGTAACTCACTTCACCTTCAACGTCTACCAGTTGAATTTCCGATGCACCGCTCAATTCTGCAGCTGTCATTGTAAGACATGCCTCAGCCAACGTTTTGTCTGCACCGGTCAGTTCAAAAAACTCTGCGGACATTCTGAGTTTTGCAACATTATCGGTCTTTGCGTAAGACAATATCTTTGTCATAGGCGGAAACGGTGACGTTAACGCTCCGCTTTCCGGCCCCTGAAGGTACACTTCCAGCACAGTCAGTGGAGAGTTTGCCTCAATATATCTGATTTCGGAATCGATCTTCGATTCATTCAGATTGTCCGATCCTCCGTCTGTCAGATAGTAAAACACATATCTATTCTGCGGAACATTATCGCGAATGATAGTGCAGGCAGACAGAAGTAAAAGCGCTGCAAGGAGTAAAGCAAGCTTTTTCATCACTGCACTTCCTCCCTGCCTGTAAATGTAACCGTAAAGCGTGTGCCTCCCTGATTTCTGGCAGCAACGGTTACCTGACCGCCAAGACGGCGGACAGTTTCATTGACGATTGACAAACCGAGACCTGTTCCGCCGGCTTCACGGGATCGCGCCTTATCCACGCGGTAGAAACGCTCAAATATTCTGGGCATATCCTCTTCTGGAATACCGATTCCATTGTCCTCAACGATCAATACGATATCTGCTTCGTTGCAGTACAGCAAAACTCTGGCAAAACCGCCCTCATTGGTGTATTTCAAGGCGTTTTCCAAAAGATTGAAAACAATTTGATGTATATCATCCCTGTTTCCCCGGATGAAGCATCCTTCATCCATAGTGCTCTGCAGTTCTACACCTCTTTGGTCAGCCAAAGGACGAAGCATATGCAGCGCCCTGATAATTACAGATTTTATATCCACCAGTTCCAAAGGTTTATCGCTGGCTGATTCGAGTCTGGTTATATCAAGAAGTTTCTCGGTTATTCTTGTAAGTCGGTCAGCCTCCTCACCGATATCCCCGACAAATTCCCGAGTCATTGGAATATCAATATTCTCGGTCTGCAGGATAGAGTCAGTAAGCAGTTTGATGGATGCAAGCGGCGTTTTCAGCTCATGAGACGCATCAGACACAAAGCGTTTTCTGGCGACTTCCGTATCTTTCAGCCTTTCGGTGAACATATTGAATTCCATAGCCAGTTCACTCAGCTCGTCCTGACCTTTGACTACCAGCTTTGTGTTATAGTCTCCGCCACCTACAACACGCAGGAAACGGATAATATCCTGCAGTCTGCCGGTAACCGCTCTGGAAAACAGAACGCTTACAAAGAGAAACACTATAGTGATAACCACCGAGATGTTGACAAAATTGCTGTTGAGGTTCTCAAGCAGCTGCGCCTGTTCTGTATCCAATTCATATGCATAAACGACTCCGATAATATTGTTTCTGAACATTACCGGCTGAGCATAGCTGCTGCCAAATGCACCGTTTTTGTAAGTACTGTGGAATACGTCATTGCCTTCAAGCGCACTGCACACCTCAGAAAACAGCGCAAACTTTCCTACGTTTTCACTGTTTGTGTCGTACAGAATTTTTGCCTCACTGTCTGTTATTACAAGACGTGTGACACCCAGATCCTCAAGCATTCCCAGCACCTGTTCAACACCGTCTGTTGTCAGATACTCAAGTCCTGTAAGGGCAGATGCCACTACTGATGCTTTGCCCGAAAGCGAAGACTGTTTTGACTGAAACACCAGATCACGGGACATGGAAAGGGGATAAATGTTAAGTGTTATCAACAGTATCGCCAGCAAAAGCACATATGAAAATATCAGCTTGAACTGGATACTGTTAACTATTGGGCGACGGTTATTAGACTTTGAAATAATAACCTACCCCCCACTTTGTCATCAGGTACTCAGGTGAAGCAGGCTCTTTTTCCAGCTTTTCTCTGAGTCGTCTTATGTGCACGTCAACGGTTCTGAAATCGCCCTGATAGTCGTAACCCCAGATAATATCGAGCAGATTTTCTCTGCTGTAGACTCTGCCGGGATTGTTCATCAGCAGCTCAATAAGGTCAAATTCTCTTGCGGTAACTTCCACCAGTTCACCATCTTTATAAGCATTGCGCTCATCGGAATCGATGGTTATATGACGGGAAGTTATCCTGTCGGTCATTTCCTACTCATTCTGGTTTGCACAACGCCGAAGCAACGCTCTGTTACGGGCTTTCAGTTCCAGAATATTGAAAGGCTTGGTTACGTAATCATCTGCCCCGTATTCAAAACCGATTATTTTGTCGGTATCCTCACTGCGGGCAGTGAGCATAATGATGGGCACATTGGAAAACTCACGAATGCGCATACACGCCTCGAGTCCGTCTATCTTAGGCATCATAAGGTCAAGTATTATCAGATCAAAGTCTCCGCTTCTGGCTTTTTCGACAGCTTCCTCACCATCGAAACCGGCCTCCACTTGGTAACCTTCATTTTCAAGATTGAATTTTATTCCTTTAACAAGCAGTTTTTCATCGTCAACAACAAGTATTCTCATTTGATCAACCCTCACTTAAGTTGCACAATTTCAGCCTACGGTTATCTTGTCTGCAATAGCTTCAAGTTTTTTCGCGCCTATTCCGCTTACGTTCATTAGGTCGTAGATGTCTTCAAACGGGCCATGTTCATCCCTATATTCGACTATCCTTTGAGCAAGTTCTTCGCCGATCCCATTCAAAGTCAGTAATTGTTCTGCTATTGCGGTATTTATGTTTATAAGTCCCTTGTCAGCCTCCTGACCCGTTAAGTCATCAACGGCCAGTCTAATAACTGTTTCTGATACAGCAGGTGATTCTTCAAAACTTCCGGCACCAGCTGCCCAGAAGAACATGCCAACCACAATGATCAGCGCAGCTGTCATTGTCAGTTTTTCAAATACAGTAAGTCTCATTCCACCACTCCAAATTAGTTGCAACAGCGAAATTTCTTTGATATAATGTTCTTTGTTTATATTCTACCACAACAGCGGAGATAATCATATGAAAAAAATCAGATTTCTTTCGATTCTCGTAATCGTTTTGTATATTTTCGGTCTTTTCTGCACAAGTTTTGCCGACGATGGCGAAAAAATTACAGTTGCTGCCAAAGCTGCATTACTAATCGATGCCGATTCCGGCGCTGTTTTGCTGTCTCAAAACGCCGACGAGCGGCTGTTTCCTGCCTCTCTTACCAAGATAATGACATGCCTTATCGCCTTGGAGCGCGGCAATCTCGATGATGAAATAACCGTTTCGGCCAACGCCATCACCGAAGGTCTGAGTATCTATGGCAGTTCCGCCGACTTGCTTGCCGGCGAAGTTCTGACTCTTGAACAACTGCTTTACTGCATGATGGTTGCTTCTGCCAACGAAGCCTGCAACGTCATAGCCGAATACATATCCGGCAATATCAGCGATTTTGTTGACCTGATGAACCGCAGAGCTGCTGAACTTGGCTGCGAAAACACCCATTTTGTCAACCCCCACGGTCTTCACGACGACAACCATTATACCACTGCCAACGATCTGCTGAAAATCACCCAGGCAGCCATGGAAAACGAAGTTTTTGTGGATATCTGCAGCACTTCTTCCAAAGAGATTCCCCCCACAAATATGTATGGTACCAGATACCTGATGACTACCAACTTCCTGCTTTCAGAACAGAAACAGGCAGGCTACTATTATGAATACGCCCGTGGTATCAAAACCGGCCACACCACTCCTGCAGGTCTTTGTCTTGTTTCAACCGCTGAAAAAGAAGGTATCACTCTGATATCCGTTGTTCTTGGTGCTGAGATCGTTTACAATGCAGACGGAACCAACACTCAGATGCATTTTGCCGAAACCCGTCGCATGTTTGAATGGGGTTTTGAAAACTTCCAGTCCACCACCGTCATTTCTGCTGCTGACCCTGTGGCACAAGTACCGGTTATCATGTCCTCCGAAGTCGATTCTGTCATTGTCCACGCCGACAGAGACATTGTTGCTGTTCTTCCCAAGACATATGACGAAGAAAAGCTGGTAACAGACATCACCATTTTCTATGAAGAAGGCGAAGAAGGTTCGGGCCAGGAGCTGATTGCTCCCGTTGAACAGGACGAAGTTGTGGGCGAAATGACAGTATCATACGACGGCACCGAGCTTGGCAAGGTAAATCTGCTTTCTTTGACCGCTGTTGAGCGTTCTGAAATAATGTACGGCTACGACAAGATCAAAAGTTTCTTCACCCAAGGCTGGGTCAAACTGGTGCTTGTAGGCTTTGTCGCTCTGCTTCTTATCGTCAGTATTATGAGCTTTACATACACCGTTAAAAAGCAAAACAAAGCAGCTCTTGGCAGCACCTACAAAGGCAGCAGCCGAAGAAAGAAATAATAAAAAACTAACCCGCCATTCCGTAAACTGAGTGGCGGGTGGAATTATATCTGAAATATTACTCCCAGTCTTTGCAGACGTTGACCCATTTTATGGCGTTGGAGTATTTGAAAAGTTCGTCACAGGTTAGTTCAATGGCGCTGTTGCCGCTGCCGGCAGCAGGAAAAACTGTATCGAATCGCTTCATGGAATCGTCAAGATAGACATCAACTCCGTCATTGGTAGCGAAAGGACATACGCCGCCAACAGCATGACCTACAAGTTCCACAGCTTCTTCTGCGGTAAGCATTTTTGCTTTAAGACCGAACTCTGCTTTATACAGCTTATTATCTATCTTTGCGTCACCGGCGGTTACCACAAGGATAACACCCTCAGGGCCTTTAAAAGACAGGGTTTTGGCTATTCTTGCGGGAATAACACCTACGGTCTGGGCTGCCAGTTCCACGGTAGCGCTGGAGGTTTCAAACTCCAGTACACGTTCTTCCATTCCAAGTTCACGAAAATATGCTCTTACTCTTTCAATGGACATCTCTATTTCTCCGTTTCTTACAGTTTTTTTGCTTCTGCCACCAGTTTGCTGGTACCAAGTCTGTCTGCCCCAAGGGCAACAAAGTCCTTTGCATCGTCCAGAGTTTTGATACCTCCGGCTGCTTTGACCTTGACATGGCTTCCTACATGCTTTCTGAGCAGTGCAACATCTTCTCTTGTGGCTCCACCGCTTGCAAAGCCGGTGGAGGTTTGTGGAAAAGAGTACGAAATTACCTGTGTTTCCATGGGAAA
>JAZULX010000086.1:0-8515 GCA_045603325.1 Oscillospiraceae bacterium
AGATTTTTGCCACCTCCCTCGACAGAGGGAGGCCTTGGTGCGGTGCAAAACCGAACAATACGCACTGCACCTAACGTTGTATAGATGTGCTCCCTTGCCGTTCGGTAAATTCATATTTGTCGACTTGAGTTCATCATACCATTATCCATGCGCTGATACAACAGCAAGCACAGCGGTTCAATCAAACTGCTGTGCTTGTAAACTGTTATATGAGCACTGCCCTTTCGCAGAGCTTTTTATTGTTTTTATTCGAGATGTCCGGTCTTGCGGCGGACAAGCTTGATAATCTCCACTACGGGAATGATGGTCAGTGCCAGCACCACAGCTATAAGCAGTTCGACGATGGTGATGCTTGCGAATCCGAACAGGTTTGCAATGGGCGGGATGAACACAACACCGATTGCCAGAACAACAGTCCAAACAAATGCCAGCCACAGCCACTTGTTCCGTGACTTCATCGTAAAGATGGACCCGTTGATGGAACGCATACAGAAAGCACGGAAAATCTCAACAAAGTTGGTGGTCAAAAACGCCATGGTAACGCCTGCGTCACAGGCAAACAGGCCGATGTGACCATTTTCCACGAACTGACCCACAAAGTAGGAAGCCAGAATCAGCAGGCCCATAAATACGCCCTGGAGACCCATATTCAGGCCTGCACCACGGGCAAACAGGCTTTCGTCGGAAGGACGGGGCTGTCTGCTCATCAGGTCGCCTTCGGCTTTTTCCATACCCAGAGCAAGGCCGGGCATGCTGTCGGTAACCATGTTTATCCACAGCAGATGTGCAGGCTGGAGAATGGTTACACCAAGGAGAGAAGAAGTAAAGACGGCAATAACTTCGGCAATGTTGGTGGTAACCTGGAACTGGATAACCTTGCGGACGTTGTCGTAAATCTTGCGGCCTTCTTCAACAGCATTGACGATGGTGGCAAAGTTGTCGTCTGCCAGAACCATGTCGCAAACGCCCTTGGTTACGTCGGTGCCGGTGATGCCCATACCGATGCCGATATCGGCGGCCTTGATGGAAGGTGCATCGTTGACGCCGTCGCCGGTCATGGCGGTAACCATGCCGTGGGCCTGCCATGCCTTGACTATTCTGGTCTTATGTTCAGGCTGAACACGGGCGTAAACGGAGTATTTTTCAACAGCTTCGTAAAGCTGGTCATCGTCCATATCTTCCAGAGCAGCACCGAGGGTGGCCTGGGAAGCATCGGTGATAATGCCCAGATCCTTGGCTATGGCAACGGCAGTGTCCAGATGGTCGCCGGTGATCATAACGGGGCGGATACCCGCCTTGCGGCACTGAGCGATGGCGTCGTAAACCTCGGGACGGCAGGGGTCGATCATGCCCACAAAGCCGACAAACACCAGATCCTGCTCAAGGTAAGATGCTTCGTAGTTTTCGGGTTCGGATTCCCACTTGCGGAAAGCGCAGCCAAGAACACGCAGAGCGCGGTCGGCAAATTCCTTGTTCTTTGCCTTGATATCGTTTTTGATATCTTCGGTGATGGGAACAACAGTGCCGTTCTGCAGGATGCCGGAGCACAGGTCAAGCATAACTTCGCAGGCACCTTTGGTGTACTGGATGATGGCGCCGTTTTCATTGTGGACGGTGGACATCATCTTTCTGCCGGAGTCAAAGGGAGCCTCACCAAGTCTGGGAGCTGCAGCTGCCAGTTCATACTTGGGCATGCCCAGAGTGTTGGCATAGTTTACAAGAGCACATTCGGTAGGTTCGCCGATGGCTTCGGTCTCGCCGGGTTTGATCTCAGCGTCGGAACACAGCGCCATGCCTCTGGCAAGCAGCTGCTTATCGTCGGAATATTCATCCACGACGGTCATCTTGTTCTGGGTAAGGGTACCGGTTTTGTCGGAGCAGATGATCTGGGTGCAGCCCAGGGTTTCAACTGCGGTGAGTTTACGGATAAGAGCGTTGCGCTTGCTCATGGCGGTAACGCCGATGGAAAGCACGATGGTAACAACGGCAGGCATGCCTTCGGGGATAGCCGCAACAGCCAGAGCAACAGCTACCATAAAGGTGTCCAGCAGCACAGCACCGGACAGGGACCCGCTTCTGATGATGCCGGCAACAAAGACAACAACGCAGATGCCGATAACCAGTTTTGTAAGGATGCCGCTGAGTTCGGCGATCTTCTTCTGAAGAGGAGTGGTTTCGTCACTGGCCTGAGCCAGAGCGTCGGCAATTTTGCCCATTTCGGTGTCCATACCGGTGGCGGTAACAACTGCACGGCCACGTCCGTAAACCACGGTACTGCCGGAATAGAGCATGTTCTTACGGTCGCCAAGGGAAACGTCCTTCTGGCCTTCGCCCAGCATCAGCAGGTCGACCATTTTGGTAACGGGCAGGGATTCACCGGTAAGTGCGGCTTCTTCCACCTTCATGCTGTGGCTTTCAAGCACACGGCAGTCGGCAGGTACGGAGTCGCCGGCTTCAAGAATGACCACATCACCCACCACCAGGTCTTCTGCCTTGATGACCTGCATTTCGCCGTCACGCAGGACCTTGCAGGTGGCTGCTGTCATTTGTTTCAGTGCATCTATGGCCTGTTCTGCCTTACTTTCCTGGACAAGGCTCAAAACAGTGTTCAGGATAACAACGAACAGGATGATGAACACGTCGGCAAAGGACTCGTTGCTCATAACAGCCGTTACCAGTGAAATAGCGGCTGCGCACAGCAGCATGATGATCATGGGATCCATCAAGGATTTGAAGAACTTGCTGACAAGACTCTCCTTTTTGCCTTCCGCCAGTTTGTTTTTGCCGTTTTCCTCAAGCCGCTTTGCGGCTTCCGAGGAAGTCAGGCCGGTTTCGCCGGAGTTGATGTCGTTAAGCACATCATCTACGGACTTCAGATAAAAACGCGACAAAGTTTTTACTCCCTTTCGGATTGAATTTGCGCAATAAAAAAAGACTTTTACCGCGCATAACGATAAAAGTCTCACCCATTAAGATCTCGGCGGGAATGCAGTGCATCCGTACTGACGCCGGGATCACATTAAACAATGCGGGTTACTCCCCTTTAGCTATGCTGTATTATATACCAAACTCTGCCAAATGTAAAGAGCTTTTGCTGCGTCATGCCGAACACTTTTATGCGTTCGGCATGACGTTTTTTGAATTCCTTTTATTTACCGCAAAGCTCCAGTATGACTTCGGCAAATATCTCGCCGCTCATTACCAGTTCTTCAACGGGCATGGACTCGTTGGCCCCGTGGAGATTTGTTTCGGTGCCGGGCATGGTACAGCCGAAAGCTACACCGCCTTCCACTTCGTGGACATAGGTGCCGCCGCCGATGGCAATACATTCGCCCTTGCGTCCGGAATATTTCTCATAGGCTTTAAGCAATGTCTGAACAAACACGCCGTCTTCGGGCACATGATGGGGAGGCCGCATATGGCTGCTGTTGACGGTAAAGCCTGCGGCTTTCAGATTCTTCTCTGCCACGGCTGCCACGTTGTCCTCGTTTCCGCAGATGGGTACACGGCTGTCGAACAGAGCAGTAAAGCCGGTTTCGTTCATGTCAATTACCGAAAATGCCAGAGTCAGGTCGCCTGAAATGTCATCAGACATCTTGATTCCTATGGCTTCGCCCTGCCAGTCTCCATGGGGGAACAGCCTGTTCAGGCTTCGAATGGCAGATGCCGATGCGCCCTCTGCCAGAGGCAGAGCTGCCAGCAGCTGAAGCAGCGCAGTCTGGGCGTTGATTCCGTCCTGAGGTACGGATGCATGGGCAGGTTTGCCTTCGCAAACGATGTTCACTGTGCCGTTTTCTTCCGTCACTGTGAATGAGGCACCGGTGTTAAGGGCTTCTGCGGTATCTGTCACTGTGGCCGCGTCCAGACCCGCCACCACTGCAGATGCTTTGCCGGGAACGATGTTGGGCGTTTTGCCGCCCACAAAGGATATCACCCGAGGGTTGGCATTTTCCTTTTCCCAGTTCGCAGAAAACATGGGGCCGTATCCGCCCTTTTCTATATTGATAACAGGGAACTCGGCATCGGGAGAAAACACCATGGACGGCAGAGGTTCTTTCTTCATGTAGTAATCCATACATTCGCTGCCTGTTTCCTCGGCACAGCCCAGCACAAGGCGAACTCCGCCGATATCCGGGCATAATTCTCTGGCAGCTGCCATGGCATAAAGGGCTGCCACTGCAGGTCCCTTGTCGTCGGAGGTGCCCCGGCCGTAAATGCGGCCGTCATCTTTTCTGACCATTTTGAAGGGGTCTGTATTCCAGCCGTCACCGGGTTCAACTACGTCAAGATGGGCAAGAATGGCGAGCTTTGCAGGGCCTTCTGTTTCGATGACGCCTGCATAGTTGTCGATGTTTCTTGTTATGAATCCCATTTCCCGGCCCATTTCAAGGGCTTCCGCCAGTGCTGCGGCAGGGCCTTCGCCGAAAGGTTTTCCCGGCAGTTCCGGTTCACGGACACTGGGGATGTTCACCAGTCTGGCTATGGAATCCACCATAGCTTCGGTATTCTTTTCGAAATAGTTTTCTATCTGTTTTCTATACATTATGCTCCTCCAAAAGGTCGATTTTCAAACCTGACAGTAAATCTTGTGCCTTTGCCCACGGCGCTTTCCAGCTTTACTGTGGCGCCGTGATATGCCGCACCGTGCTTGACAATGGACAGGCCGAGACCTGTACCGCCAATTTTGCGGGAATGGCTCTTGTCCACCCGGTAGAATCGTTCAAAAACTCTTGCCTGATGCTCTTCCGGTATGCCGATGCCGTTGTCTGCCACCCTTACTTCGGGACAGCCGTCAACAACACCCACAGATATCTCTACCTTTCCGCCGTCTATATTGTATTTTATGGCGTTGTCGGTCAGATTATATATCATTTCTTCCAAAATGCCGTAAATACCCGATACCGTGGCAGTGGAACCGTCAAGCGTAAGCGAAACTCCTTTTTCCTCCGCCTTACCCGACAGTCGCTTAACCACACTTTGTGCCACATAATACAGATCCACAGGCATTTTTTCCTGAGGCACAGAGTTCTCGTCCAGCTGAGACAGGTTTATTATATCTTCGATGAGGCTTATGAGCCGGCCTGTTTCGTCATGGATGTTCCTGGCGAAGCCTGCACTGTCCTCCGGCTTGACGATACCGTTCATCATCAGCTCGGATATGCCGTAAATGGATGTCAGCGGCGTGTTCAGTTCGTGGGATACGTTGGACGTGAATTCCCGGCGCAGCTTTTCGCTCTGCTCCTTTTCCGTAACGTCCAGGATAATGACCACCGCACCGGACAGCACGCTTTTTTCGTAAACCGGGTCGGCCATTATGCTGAGCACCGTGCCGTTTTGCTCCGTTTTCTGTTCGCTGTGATGACCTGCAAGAGCTTCATCCACGGCCTGACGGAACGCTCCCTGAAGCATCAGTGATCCGCTTTCGTCACCCATTCGGGCAAGGGCACTGCTGTTGAAAGACAGTATCTCGCCGTGGGCACCCACAGTAACAAAGCCTTCCTGCATGTTTTCGGTTATGAGCCGGAACTCGTTGCGGCGTCTTTCCAACAGTTCCAGCTGTGCAGCAATGTCATCTTTCTGGGTTTTGAGCTTGTCCAATAGCGGTGTCAGTTCACGATACTCGATACTGTTTTCCGGATGTTCCGTGTCGATCTCGTTGATGGGACGAACTATCCTTTTGCTCAACGTGGTGGACACAAGCAGCGTAAGCAGCGTTACCGCAGCAAGCATCAGCAGAATCGGCACCGCCATACTTCCGGCCAGATGCCAGATGGTGTACTGCTCGTCCGCCACACGGAGAACAGTCCCGTCATCCAGCTTTATTGCGCAGTATGCCGTGATGTACGACAGGGTGTCGGAATATCTCACTGAGATGCTTTGTCCTTCCTCCAGCGCCTGTTTGACCTCCCGACGGTCAAGGTGATTCTCCATTGCGGTATGGTCGTACCGGTTGTCAAACAGCACTGCACCGTCGGCATCTATCCATGTGATGCGTATATCCTCACGGGCACAGCCTTCAAGGTACTGTATGCCGCCGTGTTTGATCCCTTCCGACAGCAGTCTGGCATCCAGCAGCAGCTCCTGATTCAAAAGCTCGCCGAAATAATTGTACAGCAGCGCAGTTACCACCACGAAGCACACCAGCATTGCCGCCAGAGAAGCGGCAAAAATGCTGCGAAATATTCGTTTTGTCATTTGGCTATACCCATTTTATAACCCAGACCTCTGACGGTTTCCACCAAGTCGCCGTACTGCCCCAGTTTAGAGCGCAAGGTTCTTATGTGTACGTCCACTGTTCGGTTTTCGCCGTCAAATTCATATCCCCATATGCGTTGGAGAATCTGGTCTCTGGTGAATACGCGTCCCGGTTCGCCTGCCAGCATGCACAGCAGTTCAAACTCCTTGTAAGTCAGGGCGATTTCAGCTCCGTCAACCGTGACCACATGCTGGCCTGCATCGATTTGAAGTCCTTCATATACAAATCTGAAATCACCGCTGGAACCGGTTTCGCCTGCTCTGCGCAAAAGAGCGTTGATACGGGACATGAGTTCCATTATGCCAAAGGGCTTTGCGATATAGTCGTCTGCACCGCTGTCCAGCCCCAGCACCTTGTCGTATTCAGTTCCTTTGGCAGACAGCATGATGACCGGCACCTTTTTGGTGTCCTGCCGCAAGCGGAGCTTTTTCAGCACCTCATAACCGTCCTCCTCGGGCAGCATGATATCCAGTAGCACCAGCTGCGGTTTTTCACTGTTTACCGCAGCCCAGAACTCTGAAGGCCGTTCAAAGCCCTTTGCTTTCATGTTTGAGTTGTTCAGCGCGTATATAACAAAGTTCCTTATATTGTCGTCATCTTCCAGAAGATAGATCATTTTTTCCACCTCCATAAGGTATATGCATTATTATATCAATCCCTGCGTCCGTTGGCAATCTTTCCTTTTGTTTTCAAAGCATTATCTGATAGTATTGCTCAATATCTGATAGTTCCCTGAGAACCGAAATATGATAAAATTATTTATACGAATCTTTTATTAAATCAATTAACCAAGGAGGAAATATTGTGAGAGAATTCAAGAAAGTCGAAGGCAAATGGATAGTGGAAGAAACCACTTCCGTTTTCGGTCTGACTATTGCTCCGGGTGCCGAAATCACCGCTCCCGAAGGCAAGACCCTGACCATGGTCTTCAACGGCGTTGCCATGGATCCTGTCCCCGGCTGCTATGAGGGCGACATCGTTCTTGTGGTCGCCGACGCCATTCCCGTAAACAACTATGCATTCAAAGCCGGCGTCTGCATCGAAAACGGCAAGGTCGTGGAAAGCAAGTCCGTTCTTCCCGCCGTTAAAGGCGAATTCGGCGACGGTTGGGCAAAAAATGTTGAAATTATCGCCCGCAACAACAATTTCGACGGTATTTACGTCTCCGAAGACGGCGAATATACCATCGACGGCGTTAAGATAGACTTTGAAGGCAACGGCGATAACGACTTTATCGGCTACGGCGCAGCCGTTTGCGCTTACGGCAGCGGCAAGATCACCGTCAACAACGCCGATATCAAGGTCAGAGGTTCCGCAAGAAACTCTTTCTTTGCCGGCGGCAACTGCACTCTGGTGGTCAACGACTCCAAGTTCGAAAACTTCGACGGTGCTCTGCAGCCCACCTATGAAGACAACGTAATGCCCGGCAATATGCGCCGTGTACCCTGGATGCTTGGTCTTCGCGGCAACAACCGCGCCAGCAACCTGGCTGACTATGCCAACGCTTACTACAACAACTGCGAACTGCGCTCCTACGGCTGGGGCGTAATGTCCACCGACGGCGTAAGAGTATGCCGTCTGAACCTGAAGGACTGCCTTGTTGAAGTTACCGGCCCCAGCGGCTACGGCGCTTTCTCCATCGGCGACTGTATCGACACCTTTGACAACTGCACCGTCAACACCAACGACTATGCACTTATCGTTGCCAACGAAACCGCTTCCGGCGAATTCAAAAACGGCACCGTTGTCAATTCCGGACGTTTCGGCTGCATGTTCTTCCGCAACGAAGGCGGCTTCATGAAAGTCAACTCCGGCAGTGTAGTCAACACCGAAAAGGCCACTTTCCTCGTAAAGGGCTGCGCTCCCACCATCGAGGTGGACGGTGCTGAGCTGAACACCAAAAACGGCATCATTCTCCAGCTCATCAACTCCGATGACCCCGGCAATCCCTCCGGATACTACATCGATCCCAAGGAAGAAGACAAGTACGTCGAAGGCCGTGACCTTTACAGCGCCAAGAAGGGCGACGACGTGCTGGCAGTATTCAGGAATGTCAACCTCAAGGGCAGCATTTTCAACGGCACAACTGAAATAGAAGGCGATACCGGCCCCAAGATGTCCATGGGCGGACCTCCTCCCGGAGCTGACATGGGTGGTCCCGGTGGTCCTGGCGGTCCCGGTGGTCCTGGTGGTCCCGGCGGTCCTGGAGGTCCCGGCGGTCCTGGAGGTCCCGGCGGTCCCGGTGGTCCCGGTGGTCCC
>JAZULX010000087.1:0-10399 GCA_045603325.1 Oscillospiraceae bacterium
GCACCTCAGCCGTTTGATGAGCTGAATTTCATTGAAGACGGGCATATTCTTGAGTACGGCGGATATAAGCTGCAGGCAATGCTGACTCCCGGGCACACTCCCGGGCATATGTGTCTGTATGTCCCGGAGCTGGAAATGCTTTTCATGGGTGACCATATCCTGTATGACATCACGCCCAACATAACCTCATGGGCAGGTTTTGAGGATTCTCTGGGCAAGTATCTGGAAAGTCTGGACAAAACAAAAAAGCTGCCTGTTAAGACAGCCTTGCCCGGCCATCGAGAGATGGATGGAAATATGTACACCAGAGCCGACGAGATTAAGGCTCACCACATGCGCAGGCTGGATGAAGCCGAAAGTGCTGTTAAAGGTTCTCCCGGATGCACAGCCTATTATGTGGCAAGTCAAATGAGCTGGGATATCCGCGCTAAGAATTGGGATGAGTTTCCCATTTCCCAGCGTTGGTTCGCCGTTGGGGAAGCGATAGCTCATCTGGATCATCTGGTGGTTCAGGGACGGGTAAGAGTTACGGAACGCGATGGCGTTATGATGTACAACGCCGTTAACAATTAACAATTAATAACTGCCATAAATCCAACGACAACTTTGTTGGATTTATGGCAGTTGTTCTGTTGACACAATGCAAAAAACCAGAAATTACACCTCATCAGTCAGCTGAGCTGACAGTTATCTATCAAGGGAAAATATTTTTTATTTGTGGTGTTCCGTATTAATTCTTAACTATTAATTATTAATTAAATATATGTAACCTGTGCGGGCTTTCTGGGCGCGGTGCGTCTGAACTTCACATCCGGATGGCCGATGACAAGGCATCTGACAATAGTACGGTCGCCAAGACCGATGATATCGGCAATTTCCTGATTGCCTGCTGCACCGGCGCAGAAATACCCGCTGAACAGCATGCCGAGACCTTCGGCTGCGCACTGGAGTTCCATGCACTGAGCAGCTGCAGCTGCGTCACGAACCGCATCTGCGGGAGACAGAACGAGGACAATAACAGGTGCGTGGAAAAACAGGCGGTCTACGCCGTTTTCGTCCTTGCAGAATTCTTCGTACATGGCGATAAGGCTGCGGCCACGGCTGTCGGCTTCGGTGCCGAGCATATCCTGAGCCATCTCGTTCAGCTTTACCAGAGACAGCCCTCTGATTTTGTTCTGGACAGCCTTGTCGCGGATGACAACATAGCTCACAGGCTGAGCGTTTTTTGCGGTGGGGCAATAGCGCCCGGCGTCTATGATGCGGCTAATCTGTTCGTCGGAAACAGGCTCAGCAGTAAACTGACGAACCGCTCTTCTGGATTTGATGAAGTGGAGGAAAGTCTCACCGGAAGGCATATCTTTCAGCACAGGCTGAACCTCATCCATGGGATATTCGGGCAGTGACACGGCGTCAACAGGGCAAACGGCGATGCAATGGCAGCATTCGATGCAGGTGCCGCCGGGGATAAGGCTTGCCTTGCCGTCTTTGATTTCGATAATTTGCTTGAAGCAGTCTTTTACGCAGCTGCCGCAGCCGATACATTTATTGTGGTCAAAGGTTATCATGGTTGTACCTCCGGGAAGTAATTGGATGTGTTTAAAAATTCTTATGCTCATATAATATCTGAAATGCTACAGTAAGTCCAGAAAAATATAAGCAACCCTTTATGGGAGTACTCATTAAGGTTTACAGATATTTGATTAAGCAAAACGGTTCATATTCTGAATACCCATGCTTTGGGTAAAAATTTCGGGATTCAAAGTATTCTTCTCCTCCTAGATGAACACGGACTGCAGTTTTTCCCTCGCTTTTCAAATGATTCTCCGCCGTGTGCAAAAGATCAGAACCTATTCCCTGCCGTTTTTTATCATGCTTCACATAAAGCCTGTGAAGCCACACTTCGCTGGTGTCTTTTATCGACAGATAACCAATGCTGCCTATCACTCTATTATGTTCATCCAGTGCAATCCAGAAAGCTCCACCATTATCAAAGTAATTGCTTTGAATGTCTAATAAATCTTCATTTAGTCTGGGTGTTCTGCCAAGGGCGTTCTTAGCTTCCAGTATCATAAATATCAGGTCGTCACGATACTTTTCATCGAAGGGGATAATTCTAATATGGCAACAGCTCATCTCTTATCAATATTTTCCTTTGCTGTTCTGCAGGATGCAATTAACATTACCCGTAATGAAGTGCATTTAGCATAAAGCTTCTTGTATGATTGTTCATCAATATAATCTGTTCTTCGCAATAGCTCGAGCCAATAACCTGTCTCACTCGCTTCTTTCAACGCAATTTCCAGTTTCGAAATAAAATCCTTCTTGCCTTGTGCATACTGCGCTTCGTGAATGTTTGCTCCTATTGATGTGCCGCTTCTGCCTATCTGATTTGATATTATGGATTCTTTTTTCATCTTGAGTTCCTTGACAAGTTTTATGATATCTACTGAAAAATCCATAGATTGAGCAGACAGTTTATCGTTTCTCATGAGTATTACCTCTCTGTTTTTTATGAAGCGTTTGCTTCGCAAACATGATGCATCGCCTTTCGGCAATATGATGCATTCGCTGCGCTCACATGAAGCGAAGCGCGTTTAGAATCATGCGCTGTTTACAGCGCACTTCATGGGGCAAATCCCTGCTTCATTCTTCATGCTCCACAAGGCGCGCTTCATTTCCAAAAAGAAAATGCTTTTGTCTTTCGACAAATGCTTTTTCTTTTTGGAGCGGGCGACGAGGCTCGAACTCGCTACCTCCACCTTGGCAAGGTGGCGCTCTACCGGATGAGCTACGCCCGCATCAGCAGGAACCATTATATCAAAAATAAGCTATTTGTCAAGCATAAAATTCGACTTTTTTGATTCCTGCAAAATTATCTGAATTGCGCCCTATTCGTTTGCGGTTCTGGGCGGAGAGGGCAGCACATCCGCAATAGACATTCTGCCATCGCAAGCCGGATACAGGTCGTCATTCCAGCGATAATCGGTCATATCATTGTCGTTGAGCAGGTATCCCTGGTAACTGTCGTCCATTATCTCCCCTGTGCAGTCCACATGGTAATACTCATTGTCTATCCTGATAATGTTCCACGCATAGTCAAATCCGGCCTTTCTTCCCCGGACCACCATGCACTCAATACCAAGATTCTCGCAAAGGAGATAATACGCCTTGGCTATCCCTTCGGAAAGTGCTTTTCTGCTCACCAGCGCGTCATATGCCGTATCTGACCTGCTGTCCTGGCTTATATCACCTTCACTCAGCTGTTCATAAGCGTCCCAGTCAAACTCAGAGTAGTCCACCACTCTGCGGTAGAGGCGATAAGCTTTCATCTCTTCATCAGCTTCCGGCTGGATGCCGCCGGTATTCTGGCGTACACTTGCCAGAAGGTCTTCACGCATTTTTGCCAGCGTTTCTTCATCGTCGTCATACTGGATCTCAAGCTCCACGATGCGCTGGACACCGGTTTCAGGATACAGTGACACGGTGATCTGCGGGTTGCCAAACTCCAGCGTTGGATCCTGAGCGCAAAGGTTCTCCACCAGTTCATCGTAATCCTTATCATCATAATAGGAAAAACGATAGATAGCTTTGGTTTCAAAGTTCTGAAGACGCTGGGTTATGTTCTGCTCAAGATCACTGTCGGTGCCGACACGGACGATGCTTTCGATATCCTCAAGTGTTCTGCGGTAAGTGATATAAATATGCAATTCATAGTACGATACGATTCGGCTGTAGTCGTGGGTCAGGTAGTCTATGGCAAAGGCTCCAAGCGGGTCGTTTCTGGCAACTTCATAAGAAGCGTCTGCCAAGTCCTGAGTAACATCTCCGTCATAATTGTTGGTTCTGATAACGCCGTACTCCAGACCGGACTCCACAAGGCTCAGTATGGCGTTTTTCAGGCCGGCGTAGTTTTCCACCGTCAGCACATCGGTCTGGTCGTCCTCGATATACTGCTCGTCGTGAGGCTCGATAACCACATATTCCTTTTCCATCAAGGCTGAACAGCCGCCAAGCAGCATCGCTATCAGCAGAGTCCATGCGATAATGATCTTTTTCACGGCTGTTCCTCCTTTTTAAAGCAGGCTTGTCTGCTTTTCTTCCTTGTCCTCATCCTTGAGCAAAGCTCCGGCTGCAGGAATGTTCCTTGCTCTGTAGCGGGAAATGTTGGTGATGGCAGTTTCTTCCAGAACCTTTACGTCCATCAGCTTATACTTGGGCTTGATGGTCATAACGTTTACGCCCTGAGCCGTTCTGGTGGTTTTGGGCGCCATAAGTGCGGTGTTGAATATCAGCACTCTACCTTCGGTGGTATACAGGGCCAGCTGAACATCCTCAGTTATGTGCACAACCTTTGCCAGCGGTGATTTGTCGCTGTATGCGCCGGTAAGCTTTTTGCGGTTGGACTTGGTATCGTAGGCCGACAGCTCAACTCTTGCGGCTTTGCCGTTTTCGAAGAAGAATATCAGGCTGCCTTTGCCGTCTCCCGGCAGGCACATGAACACCACGTTTTCACCCTCATCCATAGACAGCTTTGAGGGCAGATAGTCACCCAGCACGGATGCCTTGGTGTCGTCAAAGTCATAGGCATGGGCTTTATATACCTGCTGCTGATTGGTGAAGAACAGTAGTTCTGCGGTGTTGGTGGATTCAAAGCTCTGGCTCAGTTCGTCGCCCTCTTTGAACTTCTGGTCACCGCCCATACGCAATGACAAGGGGGTTATCTTCTTGAAATAACCCTCTTTGGACAGGAACAGGTTGACGGCATATTCATCTATCTGTTTTTCTTCCTTGATTACGGGTATTTCTTCGTCGTAAACAATCTCGGTCTTTCTGTCGGTGCCATACTTTTTCTGCACCGATTCCAGTTCCTTGACGATGATGTTCATGACACGCTTTCTTGTTTTCAGCGTATCTTCCAGATCGGCAATTTCCTTTTCAAGATCGGCAGTTTCGTCCACCCTCTTGAGGATGTATTCACGGTTGATATTACGCAGCTTTATCTCTGCGATATATTCTGCCTGAATCTCGTCTATACCGAAGCCAATCATCAGATTGGGCACAACTTCCGCCTCAGTTTCGGTCTCCCGGATGATGCGGATGGCTTTATCAATGTCCAGCAAAATCTTTTTGAGACCAAGCAAAAGGTGGAGCTTGGCTTTCTTCTGAGTAAGAGTGTGGAAAATCCTCCGGCGGACACATTCGTATCTCCAGGCCGTCCACTCTTCCAGTATTTCACGAACGCCCATAACTTTGGGCATACCGCCCACCAGAATGTTGAAGTTGCAGGGGAAGCTGTCCATCAGCGGAGTATGGACAAACAGCTTCTGCATCAGCTTTTCCGGGTCTACACCGCGTTTGAGGTCGATGGTGATTTTGAGGCCTCCAAGGTCGGTCTCATCGCGCATATCGGCGATTTCCTTTACCTTTCCCTCTTTGAACAGCTTGGTAACCTTGTCCAAAATAGCTTCGACAGTGGTGGTGTAAGGAATCTCGTAAATCTCGATCAGGTTGCCTTCCTTGACGTATCTCCATTTGGCTTTCAGTTTGAATGAACCGCGGCCGGTTTCGTAGATGTTGTATATCTCCTGCTCATTGTAAATGAGCTGTCCGCCTGTGGGAAAATCCGGAGCGAGCAGGGTTGACATAATGTCATGTTCCGGATTCTTGATGTACTCAATGGTGGTCTTACAGACCTCTGCCAGGTTAAAGCCGCAGATATTGCTTGCCATACCAACAGCAATGCCGGTATTGTTTGACACCAGCACATTGGGGAAAGTGGTGGGCAGCAGAGACGGCTCTTTCATGGTGTTGTCGTAGTTGTCTACGAAATCCACGGTGTCGGAATCGATGTCCCTGAACAGTTCCTGGCATATGGATTCCAGTTTGGCTTCGGTGTAACGGGATGCTGCATAGGCCATGTCCCGGGAGTAGACCTTGCCGAAGTTGCCCTTGGAGTCCACAAAGGGGTGCAGCAGAGCCTCACAGCCCCGGGCAAGACGCACCATGGTCTCGTATATGGCACTGTCGCCATGGGGGTTCAGACGCATAGTCTGGCCAACGATATTGGCAGACTTTGTTCTGCCGCCGTTCAGCAACCCCATCTTGAACATGGTGTACAGCAGTTTGCGGTGAGAGGGCTTGAAACCGTCTATCTCCGGAATGGCACGGGAAACGATTACGCTCATGGCGTAAGGCATATAGTTGGTTTCAAGAGTTTCGGTAATATTCTGTTGTATGACCGCAGCGTGGAGACCTTCAACGCCTTCCACGTTCTTTTTCTTGGGTGTTTCAGTGTTTTTCTTCTTAGCCATTTTTACCTCAAGGGTCAGGAAATGTCAGCCATTTCCATGTATTTATAGCCATTTTCGGCAATATGGGTCTTTCTGCCAGCCAGATTGTCGCCCAGCAGCAGGTCGAAGTACATACTTGTCTGCTCTGCATCGGTAGGCATGACCTTGATAAGGCGGCGGGTCTCGGGGTTCATGGTGGTCATCCACATCATTTCAGGGTCGTTCTCACCAAGACCCTTGGACCGGGATACGGTGACTTTTTTGCCTTCCAGTTTGGCAAGCACCTCGTCTTTTTCGGCGTCGGTGTAGGCAAACCAGGTCTTGTCCTTACAGTTGATTTCGAACAGGGGCGTCTCTGCGATATAGACATATCCTTTTTCGATAAGGCTGGGAACCAAACGATACAGCATGGTCAGAATCAGGGTGCGTATCTGGTAGCCGTCCACGTCTGCGTCGGTGCAGATAACAACCTTGTTCCAGCGCAGGTCGTCTATATTGAAGGTGGAAAGCTCCTTGTTCTTTTTGCCGCCAAGTTCAACACCGCAGCCAAGAACCCGGATAAGGTCGGTAATTATCTCGGATTTGAATATCTTGTCGTAATCGGCTTTGAGGCAGTTGAGTATCTTGCCGCGAACAGGCATGATTCCCTGGAACTCTGCGTCACGACTCAGTTTGACGGAACCCAATGCAGAGTCGCCCTCCACGATGTATATCTCTCGTTTGGAAACGTCCTTACTGCGGCAGTCCACGAATTTTTCCACACGGTTGGCCATGTCCAGCCCGCCGGAAAGCTTTTTCTTTATGTTCAGTCGCTGTTTTTCGGCGCTTTCACGGGAACGTTTATTGACCAGTACCTGGTCGGCTATCTTGTCTGCCTCAGCCTTGTTTTCGATGAAGTATATCTGAAGCTGGTTTTTGAGGAAGTCTGTCATGGCTTCCTGAATAAACTTGTTGTTGATGGCCTTTTTGGTCTGGTTTTCGTAGGACGTTTGGGTTGAAAAGCAGTTGGTTACCAGAATCAGGCAGTCAGCCACGTCGGCAAAGGTGATTTTGCTTTCGTTCTTGGTGTATTTGCCTGCCTGCTTGATGTAAGCATCGATGGCAGAAACAAAGGCACTGCGAACAGCCTTGTCCGGTGCGCCGCCGTATTCCAGCCAAGATGAGTTGTGGTAATACTCAATGCGGTTCACTGTGCGTGAAAAGCAGCAGGCTGCGGAAAGGCGGACTTTATACTCGGGCTTGTCGTCACGGTCACGGCCACGGCGTTCGGATTCCCAAAACCGAGTGGTGGTCAGAGCTTCAAGGCCGGCTATTTCATTGACATAGTCAACTATACCGTTTTCGTATTTGAAAACCGTAGTCTCAAAACGTCCGGGGATAGTCTCGTTGCGCAGTTTGAAGGTCAGTCCTGCGTTGACCACTGCCTGACGGCGGAGCACGTCGTTGTAGTATTCCAGCGGAACATCGATATCAGTAAAAACCTGAATATCAGGTTTCCAGCGGAAGCAGGAACCGGTTTTCTTCCTGTCGATAGGTTCATCCTTCAGTCCGCCCACGTTTTCACCGTGTTCAAAGTGAAGCGTGTATTTCTTGCCGTCACGTCGGATGGTAGCGTCAAAATACTCCGACGAATACTGAGTGGCACAGGAACCTAAACCGTTGAGGCCAAGGGAAAACTCATAGTTCTCGCCCTCGTCATTGGCATACTTGCCGCCGGCATAAAGTTCGCAGAACACCAGTTCCCAGTTGTAGCGGCCTTCGGCTTTGTTGTAATCCACCGGGCAGCCACGGCCAAAGTCTTCTATCTCTATGGACTTGTCCAAATAACGGGTCACAATTATCTCGTTGCCGTAACCCTCTCTTGCCTCGTCGATGGCGTTGGACAATATCTCAAACACCGCATGCTGGCAGCCTTCAAGACCATCGGAGCCAAATATGACCGCAGGACGCTTTCGGACTCTGTCGGCACCTTTCAGCGAGGATATGCTTTCGTTATCATAGGTGGTGCGTTTGGACACGCTCATTTAATAATTCCTCTCTTGTTTCTGTCGAAACACAACATTTTGTGGGTAGATAGGCATACCACCCCAATTTACATGGTAAGTATAACCTTTTGTGTTTTTTCTGTCAAGTGCAGCAAAAAGACCGGTTACACCTGTTTGGTATATCCGGTCTTCCGCCGCGTCTGCCACTTTTTTATCTGTGAGACACACTTGACACAGTCCTTTGCATATTCCGAAACGACAATTTCGGTTTTATATGCGTCTCCGGACCTTTCGCCCTGTTCGACACCGATGTTATCGGCTCTTAGTCTCGGCTTTTTGTATGCCTTCCAACTTTTCGGGCACCGGTCTTGAGACTTTTACTGTATCCGAGCTTAGTATGAGCAGCTATAAAGAAATGATTCAGGTAACTTTTTGAAAACAGAGCTTATTTTTGTCAAATTTTTAAATAGCTTGCCTTTACCGCTGTGTATATGATAAAATATTTTTAATTATTTGAACTTAGGAGGATAACTGATGGTCCCCACAACAAAAATGGCCAGTAACTTTATGGAACTTCTCGACGCAGTTGCTGCCAGACTCCCTGATAAGCCCGCTTTTATCAGCGAAAACGGCACCATGACCTTCTCTCAGCTGCGTGAGAAAACCATGGCAGTAGGCACTTTCCTCACCGGAGTTATCAAACCCCGTCAGCCTGTTGCCGTACTTATGGAAAGAAACATTTGGGCTCCTGCCGGTATTCTCGGCGTTGTTCAGGCCGGCGGTATCACCGCCCCTTTGGATGCTACCATGCCTGCCGAGCGTATGTTGAAAGTATTTGAGACCCTGAACCCTGCCGCCATCATCATTGACCACACCGCAGACAAAACCGTGGAAGGTCTGAAAGGCCATGTAAACTGCCCCATATACTACTATGACGATATTTGCAACACCGCCATCGACGAAGCTGCAATTGCTGCCATTCGCGATATCGTTGGCCAGACTTACCCTGCCATGCTGTATTATACCAGCGGCTCCACCGGAATTCCCAAGGGCGCTGTATATACTCACGGTGCTCTGTACAGATATGTGAACAGAGCCAGCGACTATACCGACGTTGTCAACGAAGACTGCATCTGCGGCAACCAGGCTCCTTTCTTCTATGCCAACTCCCTTAACGATCTGTGGCTGCCCATCGGCTGCGGTTATACCGTTCGCATCATTCCGAACGAGATTTTCCTGTTCCCCGAAGCCTTTGTAAACTTCGTCAACGAACATGGCATATCCACCATGATCATGACTCCCATGAACTACATCTACATCGCTGACGGCGGCGTTCTGACTCCCGGCTGTATGCCCGGTGTCAGGAGCGTTTATATGAGCGGCGAAGTTGTTCCCGTGGACAAAATGAAGCTCTGGGCAGAGGCTTGCTGCAACGCTCAGTGCTGGAACATTTACGGCGCCACCGAATTCCCCTACACCGCTCAGTACTGCTTCAAGCCCGAAGAATGCAAGGACGGCGAACTGGTTCCCGTAGGCTACAACATCCGCGACTCCCGTGTCCTCATCCTTGACGAAAACGGCGATATGGCTGCTCCCGGCGAAGTCGGTGACGTTTATGCAACCTCTCCCTGGTGCACTAGCGGTTATTACCGCAACAAGGAACTGACCCTGGCATGCTATATCCGTGACCCCATGGACGAAGGCATTGATACCATTTTCTTCAAAACCGGCGACCTGGGCTGGATCGACGAATCCGGCAAGCTGGTTATCCGCGGCCGTAAGGACACCCAGATAAAGCACCGCGGTTACCGCATGGATATCGGCGAAGTCAACACCGCTTTGGTGGGTATCGACGGCTGGCAAAACGGATGCTGCCTGTTCAGCGAAGATGAAGACCTTATATACTGTTTCTGGACGGGCCCGCTGAGCGAAGCTGATGTAAAGGCAGGACTTTCGGCTAAAATTGAAAAATACATGATGCCCAACGTATATGTCCATCTGGACGAGCTTCCCAGAACCTCTTCCGGCAAAATGGACAGAGTTACTCTGAAAGAAAAGTATTTTGGTCAGGGCATGAAATGAAAATACCGTATTATTTCAATCACAACAGGTCAGCTTTACTGA
>JAZULX010000088.1:0-4980 GCA_045603325.1 Oscillospiraceae bacterium
AGATTGCGAATGTCCTTGCGTCGGGTACTCAAGGAGGCTATCACCACGACGCCCCAGTTTTCCCGAATGTCGGCTACAGCGCGATGCAGCATATCCAAAAGAGCATGGTCAGACACACCTTCATTTGAAAAATTTAAAAGAACTGCGCCCAGACTGTTGTCGCTTTCGCAGCTGCAGCACTGGCAACAGCGGGAGAATATGGATTCAAAGCAATCGCTTATTCTCAATTTGAGATTAAAAGTTTCCTTGTTTTCGTCGTTGACCATGTTGCAGTCAGGGGCAAAATCGTAAAGACAAACAGCGTAACAACTGTACGGAAAACCCAGTATTTCATTTGCCTGTTCCAATGGTCTCCAGAGACCGTCCAACATAAGTTCCGCAGACATCCTGCGAAGCAGAGAACGCTGGTTCTTCAGCTCAGTACGCTGCTTTTCGATGAGTGCATACAAATTATCAATGTGGGACAAAAGGTCAGAACGTGAGGGAATGTCCATGACTGGTTCGGTGGTTGAGGGCGGGGTTTGCATGAATTCAAAATTGCTCATAGGATCACCTTGGCCAAAAAATGAAATAGGTCATAAAAAGCTGATTCATAAAGAGGAAATACTATTGTGATAAGAGTAACACATTACGAAACTGTCGTCAATGGAATAAAACGGCTCAATTTAGTAAATGACATGGCAAAATGGGTCAATTTCTTCGATGATTTTATTGCGGTGTAGAAGCCTTGATTTTATAATATGATATATAAACAATTTGAAAGGATGAAGAAAAATGCAGAAAATATTGGCAATTATATGCGTTCTGGCAATGTTGCTGTGTTTGACGACCGGTTGTGCTTCCAAAACGGAAGAACCGGTACAGAACGAACAGCCTGCGGAAGCGGCTGAAGTTGAGCAAGAGAAAACTGCCGAATTGGAACAACCCGAGGAAGAAGTTACGGAAGAAGTATCTGATGAAGATGCCGAGGAAGAGCCCATCCTTATCAACTATCCTTTTGAGGAACGAAAAACATTTACTGTTTACTGCCCACAGGATTCCATGACCACCATGCTGTTGAGCAAAATGGAAAAAGATCCGGTTTGGTACAGCATGCCTACTCTGGAATATCTTCAGGATACCATTAACTTTGAGTTTGAGTTTGTGTCCCCCGGTGAAACGGCAGCGACCGAACAGTTCAACCTGATGGTGGCTTCCGATGAAATGACTGATATGTTTGAAGGATCACTTTACACCGGCGGCACTACTCAGGCATATAACGATGGAGTCATAGCTGACCTGACTGACTTGATGGCTGCGAATATGCCGGATTACTGGGCGCTGGTACAGGCGCAGGAACCTATCCAGATAGCTAATTTGGTAAGTGATGACGGCAAGATATATTCCATCAATGACATAACCGAAAACAACTCTGCAACCCAAGGCCTGCTTATCAGACAGGATATGCTGGATGGTGTTGGCCAGACCGCTCCCGTTACCGTTGCCCAACTTAAGGAAGCCCTTGTGGCTGTTCATGAGCAGTATGGAACGGAACAGACATTTTATCTCGATCCGGATGGAATCATGGGGAACGTTGTTGGTGCTTTTGGCACTGCCGGGTTTGACGTAACCGGCTCCACTTCCGACCCCGGTTTCTATGTTTCCGACGGTCAGGTCAAGGCAGCATTGCTGTCTGATGAATATTACAATTATTTGCAGTATTTTATTGAACTGTATAATGCCGGTGTTATTTATAAGGATTTCTACACTCAGGTCAGAAGCGCCAGCCTTATGAACAGCCTGTCTTTGGGACGTGCGTTTATCTGGAACGGTGACGGTGGTCTGATAGATTCTATGACCGCCACCGGCAAAAAAGAGTTTCCGGATTATCAGCTGGGTGGCCTC
Organism: Oscillospiraceae bacterium; assembly: GCA_045603325.1. Taxonomy (GTDB): domain Bacteria; phylum Bacillota; class Clostridia; order Oscillospirales; family Oscillospiraceae; genus SIG469. The sequence goes on from JAZULX010000088.1 coordinate 1,885, forward strand.
GGTGCGGCTGTAATGAATGAGGGTGATATTTATCACTTTGCGTCTGCGGTCAATATCATTGAAACCAAGGGCACATGCATTTCATCTTCCTGTGAGGACATCGAGGGCGCTATGCAGTTAATCAACTGGTTCTTTACCGAGGAAGGCAGACATTACTGTCTGTGGGGCGTTGAGGGTGAGACTTTCAATTACGATGCCGATGGCAAGGAAGTTTTTACCGAGGCGGTTACCAATGGCTTATTCAATATCACTTTGATGTATGATTTCTACATGTGGTCTCCTTGTGCCAAATACATTGAACGTGCAAATCTGCAGGAGCATTATTCCGATCTGGTCATTTCGGCATATGATCAGTGGGGCAAGGCTGATTCTGCCAACACGTTGCCTGCATCCATAACTTTGACTACGGAAGAAAGCGAAGAATACACAAATCTGATCCCGGATATTTGCACCTATGCCGGAGAATGCATCCTGAAATGGATCATGGGCGAGGAAGAACTGACAAAAGAAGCTTGGTCTGCGATGAGTGCGGACCTGAAAAACATGGGTATTAATGACTGCATCAACATTTATCAGGCAGCATATGAGCGCTGCTTGAATCGTGTTCAGTGATGCTGGGAAAAAGGAGATAGTTATGAGCATTTCATTGAGGTTTGATCCTAACGTTTTTGAATTAAAGGAAGAAAAAGTGCTCACCGCTCAGGGTGAAAAAACAGTAAAATACAAAGAGTTTGCGCACATTCCTTATGTTTCAGAACCTGTGGATACAGGCTATCAGAGTCTGAATATCCACGTTCCTGTAAGTGTTGACGGTACAGAAGTGGATGCCTCTGATTCGCCGATGCTGATACTTATTGGCATCGGTGGATACACGGCTATTCCCAACGACCCAAAGCTGTTCCGTGGCCCGGGTGGCCCCGGTGGTCCCGATGGCCCCGGTGGTCCCGATGGACCCGGAGGCCCTGAGGGCGGTATGCCCGATATGGGCGGAGTCCCGGCGCATGCATTCCCCAGCAGCGACAAACCTTTTGGAGATACATACGAAAAGGCCGGTACCGACGGCGGACCAAAAGCTCTGGCAAAGGGTTGGGTTGTTGTTATTCCCGGTGTTCGTGGCCACGACAATCGTTTTCCTGATGGCAGATATTACGGGAAAGCTCCAGCTTCCATTGTTGACCTGAAAGCCGTTGTAAGGTATCTGCGTTATAACAGGGGCATCGTTCCCGGAGATCCTGAGAAGATCTTTGCATCCGGCGGTAGTGCCGCAGGCGCACTGGCATCGCTTATGGCTGTTTCAGGCAACTATCCATGGTATGAGCCATATCTGAAAGAGATCGGTGCCGCAGATGAGCGTGACGATGTGTTTGGCTGTCTGTCTTTTTGCCCGATTACTGATCTGAGCCATGCCGACGGCTCATACGAATGGCAGTACGGCGGGCTTAAAGCGGCATCCATGTTTTCCCGAGAGCCTCTTGAAATGGATGCTGAAGTGACAAATACGCTTGCAGAGCAGTTCCGAGAGTATATCAATGGCAGAGGTTGGCAGGGTAAAAACAGTTTTGGAGCTATCAACAGCGAAAACCTTGCGGATTATATAGTCAAAGAATATCTTGTGCCTTCATGCGAACGCTTCTTGAAAGAAAAAAATGATGAGGAACGGACGGCATACCTGTCAGAAAATTCGTGGATAAGCTGGGATGGCAAAAAGGCAGCGTTCAGCTTTGCAGACTTTGTTGTTCACTGCGGTCGCTCCAAAACTCAGCCCGCATTTGATGACAAGGAAATGCAGATGGAACCGGCAATTTTTGGCACAGAAAAAGTCAACGGGCGTCACTTTACCGATTTCGGTCTCAGATATGCAACTGGAGATCCCAATGCAAAGGTTGAGGACGAAGTTGTCCAGCTGGAAAACATGATGAACGCTATGTATTTCCTGCCCGGCAAGGCAGATATGGCAAAGCACTGGTGGATACGCCACGGTGCTTGTGACAAAGATACTTCCCTGCCTATAATCACCAATTTGGCAACAGCTCTTGAGAATGCGGGAGCAAATGTCAATGCCCGCCTTGTGTGGGACGGAGGTCACGGCGCAGACGACGATAAGTTTGAGATGATGGACTGGATAGAGTCAGTTATCTAAAATTAATATATTAAAATATAACGGAGCGTACCGTGATCGGTATGCTCCGTATTTTAATCGAAATGTTTTTTCAATACCCAGCTGGATTTGCCGGCACAGACATCCATTTACTGATCCCTGACATCTGCTTTCTGTTTTTCTATTCCTGTTGAATGCTCTCCAACACCCAACCGTTTCTGCTGCTGTAGCTGTATTTTTGCCGCAACCAGCGTTCATTTTCAGTTCCGTACAAACGGGTATAAATTATATTGGGGCGGGATATGCTGTAAATCTGAAACTCGCCCATATATGTGTTGTCCGGAAGGTCGTGATGGTCGATAAGTATCACATCAATGCCGTATGCGTTCTTCATTTCGGCGGCAAATATGGTATATGTTTCATCGTCCAACATCAAATCGCTGACTGCAAAAACATAATTATTGCTTATTTCGCCCCGGGAATCAAAGTATTCAATCATATTATGATATGCAGCGGCGTAAAGCTCTGCCTTAAGCCCGGTGTCCTCATAAGCCTCTTTGGGCGAAGTGCAAAAGCCTATCAGACAGATACCCATGATTAATGCCATTGCCAAACATAAAGTAAATGCAGTTCTTCTTTTCATTGGAACCTCCGCAATAAAACCCTAATCCCTAGATCCTAGACCCTAACCCCTAAAAATATAAGGATGCTTTCGCATCCTTATATTTTTTCTATCATTTCTGCCATTTCGTCCAGCCAGCTGCCTTCAAACAGCTCGATAAGACCCTTGTCGCTCATGGAAGCCAGATCGGGGTCGATGGGCAGGCGGGCAATATGCTCAACGCCGTGTTTTTTGGCGATTTCTTCAAGATGGCTTTCGCCAAAAATGTTGTGGCGTTTGCCGCAGTCGGGGCATTCGTAGTAGGACATGTTCTCAACAATGCCCAGTACGGGGACGTTCAGCATGCCGGCCATCTTGACAGCCTTTTCAACGATCA
>JAZULX010000089.1:0-11809 GCA_045603325.1 Oscillospiraceae bacterium
ATCATGTCGCAGTAAAGCATGTTCAGCGGCAGCTTGTATGTACTGGCAGCCAGCATCAGCGTATGCTCGTTGAAAGACAGCATCTCACCGGTGGCGGTGTTCAGATATGCCATGGAAAAGTTTTCGGCGTTAAGGCCGTTATCCGTCAGGAACTCCACAATGACATCAGCCGCAGAGGCGTTATAAAACCTGCTTTGGCTCAGTTCGTCCAACGTCACGGCAGATGCCATCACCGTCAAAACCAGCAGGATGGATATTATCGAAACAAGTTTTTTCATTTTGTACCTCCATGTACAGGGTCATTAAAATAATTGTACCACGAATCTTCAATGTATGCTACAATAATCTGTAATAATCAAATGTTCAACAGGTGAATATTATGTTAACCAAAAATCAACGATACACCGTTACCATAGACGGCATGACCAGCGAGGGTATGGGCGTTGCCCGTATCGATGGCAGAGCCGTGTTTGTCAAAAACGCACTTCGTGGTGAAGTGTGCGAAATTCTGATACTCAAAGTGGGCAAAAACGGCGTTTGGGCCAAGTGTCTGAACGTCATTGAGCCTGCTGCAGGACGTATTGAACCCGACTGCGAACATTTCGGAAAATGCGGCGGCTGCGATTTCCGTCACATGAGCTACGAAACAGAACTGAGCGAAAAGCTTCAGCGGGTGAACGATGCTTTTGCCCGTATCGGCGGTCTTGAACTCAGAGCAGGAACCATACTGGGAGCCGAAAGCACCACCGATTACCGCAACAAGGCTCAGTATCCCGTGGCAGGTGATCCTCCTCAGTGCGGTTTTTATCGGGCAAGAACCCACGACCTGATACCTGCAAGACGCTGCCTGCTGCAGACGGAAATGTCCGACGATTTGGCTGCAGAAGTGATAAACTGGATGCAGCAGTACAACATCCCGGCTTACGACGAAGCCACCCACACCGGCATGGTGCGGCACATTTATATCCGTACCGCTTTCGGCACCGGACAAATGATGGTCTGCGTAGTCGCTGCTGCAGACAGTCTGCCTCACAGCAAGGATCTGGTGGATATGCTGAAAGGCATCTGCCCCGACCTTACCACCGTGGTGCTGGCGGTGAACAAAAAACCCGGCAACGTGATACTGGGCGACACTTTCATCAACCTTTACGGCCCGGGTTATATTGAGGGCATCCTGATGGAGCTGAAGTTCCGGCTTTCGCCTGCGTCTTTTTATCAGATAAACCGTGACCAGACCCACAGACTGTATTCCAAAGCCATCGAATACGCTGCTTTGGAGGATGGTGACACAGTGTTAGACCTCTATTGCGGCATAGGTACCATCACTCTTTCCATGGCAGCAACGGCAGGTCAGGTCATCGGCGCCGAAATTGTTCCCTCCGCAGTTGAAAACGCAAAGCAGAACGCCGAAGCCAACGGCATCGGAAACGCAAGATTTATTCTTGCAGACGCCGGTCAGGCTGCAAAGCAGCTGGCAGCTGAGGGTCTGCGCCCCGATGTCATCACCCTTGACCCACCCAGAAAAGGTTTGTCCCAGGACGTCATTGACGCAGTGTCAGAGATGTCTCCCAAGCGTGTGGTTTACGTTTCCTGTGACCCTGCAACCCTGGCGAGAGATTTGAAACTGCTGCAGGAAAAAGGATATGCTGCAGTTGAAGCAACTGCAGTGGATATGTTCCCGAGATGCGCGCATTGTGAATCAGTTGTAAAACTGATTCACAGCGATATAAATCCCTAACGGAATTTTGGATATATCCCTGCGGAGGAAGAAACGGAATTTATATTATATCGAATCACCGCATCGAGGAACAAATAATACCTGAGGAGAACGCCATGTTTGAAATAACACTGTCGGATATAAACTCAATACTACAGGACTTTAATGTTAATTCTAATGCAACAGCTTTTTCAGAACTTCAAAGGTATTTTTACGAAAGACATGACCCCACTTCAAAGCAGGTACGTCTGATAGTAAAGGCAGAGCTTGAAAATTCTGATGCTGTTGTTATACGCTTCAAAAACGAGAACGATGTTACTCTGGAGCTGCTTGAAACCCAAAGCCGATTTGCCGCCCTCCTTGAAGAAAATGGCATTGAAACCCCCACGCTATATAGCGTTAACGGTACCTATGCCAAGTGGTACTCCATTGGCGAATATGATGTTATCGTCACTGTTGAGCAGTTTGTAGATGGCGAACTTGATTGCGTAGATACTGATACCGCCTATGAGACCGGGCAGTTACTGGCAAAGACCCATAACATTGCAGAAGCAGCAAATTACCACGTTGATAACCGGGTATTATTTGACTCCTTTGATTACAATGATCTTTTTTCTTACATAGACTTTGCCGCTCACGAAAAAGAACTAACCAACATAGATAGTAAACTGTATCAGCGTATTACCGAAGAATATAACGAGCGTATGCAACAGTTGGCTCCTCTTCGTGCTATGCCACGTTACGCTGTTCAGGGAGATATCAGCGATTGCAACCTTTACCGAACCACTGACGGCACACTCGGCATCTTTGATTTCAACCGCTGCGGAGACAATAATCTTCTTTGCGACTGCATCATGCAGGCTGTTTTTGAATCCCGATTGATGGACTACCCCGAAAGCTATACCGATGACTGCGAAAGTCGAATCCTTTCAGCTTTTTTGAATGGCTATCATCAGCAAAGGCCTATAACACCGGAGCAACTTTCATTTGTTCCCTACCTTTACTCCATAATCAACGCTTTTTGGAGCGCTGACATACGTTGGAACGAGGACAGCTTGATAAACTGCCTTGAAAAAGGCGATACAGAAGCTGTGCGGAAGCACATGGAGAACATCTATAATAAGCTGAATACACCTTATGCATTCGCTGTCAGATCGGAGGTCTTACCATGAACAAGCCCGACAAACCCCGTCCCAGCGGTCCTGCCATATTCATGTACTGCGTTATTGCAGTCACAGCAATAACTTCCGCCGTATGCTTCGTTCTGTATTATGACGGTCATACCGACAGCGGTTTTGTCCAGTGGACCGGCATAACAACCTTTACCATTATGTACCACCTGTGGCTGCGCATCATCATGGGCAACGTGACAAAGCTGTTCAGAATCAGCTACACCCATTGGTGGTTCAAAGAAAGAAACTTTGAGAAAAAGCTATACGAGCTTCTGCGGGTAAAGAAATGGAAGGACAAGGCACTTACATACAACCCTGAGCTTTTCTCGCTGAAAGACAACTCATTGCAGTCCATAGCCAACACCATGTCCAAGGCTGAGACTGATCACTGGGTAAACGAGCTGATTTCCCTGTCCACCCTGTTTTTCGGCCTTATCTTTGGCAGCGGTTTTGTCGCATTTCTTATTACCGCTATAGCCGCCATGCTGTTTGACGGTCAGTTTATTGCTATTCAGCGGTACAACAGGCCGAGAGTGGTAAGGCTGATGGAGCGTGAGAAGGCAGTCAGAACATAACAAGATGGGGATCCTCACGCCTGCTGACGCAGGCTCAGGATGACAGCATTTGAGGAGGGCATTTGAACATGGGTATTTTCAGCCGTTTATTCAAAAAATCTTCACCCGCTCCGGCAGCGGAAACCCCTTCTCTGCCTGTTCCCGAAAGGTACCCTTTCACACGATGGTACACCTACGGCAACCATATGTACCGCACTGCAACAGAGCGGGCTGACGTGGAGTTTGTTGACGAAGCCACCGGCAAACGGGTTCTGCTGGTGGATAATGACGGTTACATTCAAAACTTCCCCGGCATAGTCAAGGGTGACTGGACAAAGCTGCTGACCACTCAAAAGAATCTAAAACCACAGGTACGGTTCCGTTCAGAGTTTTCCAAAGTCAGTGACGACAGATATATGATGCTCTGGCAGGTTCAGCCCGACGGTCGGTACTGGGCAGATGATGACGGATTCGGCATTGAAAATGACGTGGAAATACACCTGTATGCCCTTATAGATAATGACGGTAATTTTACCGGACCGTTTAAGGTTTACAATGTGGGGAACAAGTCATATTGTAATTGACGACAACATACAGGCATGATAGAATCATTCAGGTTTTTTACTTAACAGTAAGGAGGATACCTATGGCAAAATTGGAATGTACACTCAGCAAAGGCACTTTGAATGCCATACTCAGCGATATTGAAGACGCTGTTTTTACCAGCGTTTCCGCCACCAAGGAAGATGAAAGCAACTTCTCTATGGGTGGTGTCCGCTGTGCCGTCAGAGTTTACGAGCGTTACAGCTATATGGGCGGCAACCGGGTAAGCCTGAACCTGACCCTGCTGGAATCCGATGGCATAACACGCCTTTCCGCCATTACTTCCGGCGGCAGCCAGGCAATGTTCTTTAAAATCAACACATTAGGCGAGGATGCGTTTTTGGACACCATCCGGGATGCCGTGGATAAATACAGATAAATCTCGAAAGGTTGTTTTTATGATCTCACATACCGCAAAAGGCCCCTTCTTTTCCCGGGACAGACGGCTGTACCGCACCTTTTTTCCTCTGCTTCTGGTAATATCCCTCCAGCAGCTGGCAGCTCTGACCGTCAACCTGGCAGACAACATCATGCTTGGTCGTTACACCGAGCTGGCCCTGTCCGGTGCAACTCTGGTCAATCAGATCCAGTTCGTGCTCCAGTCCGTGGTTCACGGTATAGGTATGGGTGTTTCCGTCCTTGGCAGCCAATACTGGGGTAAGCGCGATATCGACCCCATTCGCCGCATAACTTCCATCGGCGTTAAGTTCGCTTTTCTTATCGGCCTTATCTTCATGCTGGCAACTAAGCTGTTCCCAGAAACCGTGGTGGGTCTTTTCACCCACGACCAGACAGTTATTGCCGAGGCCGTGAAGTATCTGGACATCATGTGCTGGACCTACATCGTTTTTGCTCTGGCAAATACGCTGATGTATTCCCTGCAAAGCGTTGAAACTGCGTTCATAGGCACCATCATGTCCATATCCACCATTATCATCAATGTCTGTCTGAACTACTGCCTGATTTACGGCAATTTCGGGTTCCCCGAACTTGGTATCAAAGGTGCGGCATTTGCCACCCTCACCAGCCGTACTGTGGAACTTATAATCATCCTTGTGTATATACTGTTTATCGATAAAAAGCTGAAACTCAAGGTCAAACACATTGTCGGTGTGGATTTCGGATATCTGAAAGATTTCGTTTCCGCAGCCATGCCCGTAATGATATCCGGTGCACTGTGGGGCGTTGCTCAGGGTGCCCAGACCGCTATCCTCGGCCACCTGAACGCCACGGTCATTGCAGCCAACAGCGTAGCTTCCGTCATCTTCTCCATTTTCGTTGTGGTGGGCATGTCCTGCGCCAGCGCATCTTCCGTCACCATAGGCAAAACCGTCGGCGAAGGTCGAATGGAAGATGTCCGCTCCTATTCCCGGACACTGCAGGTCATATTCCTGGCCATCGGTATAGTATCCGGCGTGGCAATGATCCTGTTCCGTGAATTCATTGTGTCTTTCTACTCCATATCCGAAGAGGCAAAGAACCTTGCCATGGATTTTCTTGTAATCCTCGGCATAACCTCTATGGGTTCCTGCTACGAGTATCCCGTTGAGGGCGGCATCATTGCCGGCGGCGGTGATCCCAAATTCCAGGCCATAATGGACAACCTGTTTATGTGGCTGTTTACCATCCCCGTTGCTGCAGCCGCCGCATTTATCTTTGACGCTTCTCCGATAATCGTTTTCTGGTGTCTGAAACTCGATCAGCTGTTAAAATGCATACCCAACTTCATCGTATGCAACCGCTACAAATGGCTGAAAAACCTGACACGAGAAGAGGTTTCTGAATAAAACAAAAAACAGCTGTCATCTCGAACGTCGGCGGTGCCGACGGAGAGATCCCCTCCAAAAGATGGGGATTCCTCCATTGCTTACGCAATGGAGGAATGACAGCTTTCTTTATTTAACACTGGTCCATTTGCTTTTGTTTTATACGCAGACCTTGACCTCAAAGGGCAGCTGGTCGAGAATATCTTTTTTCAGGTCGATACCGGGAGTGACCTCGATAAGCTCCAGTCCCTCTTCACCAAGGCGGAATGCGCAGCGTTCGGTGACATACAGTATTTCCTGACCGTTGGCATGGGCGTTGGCAGCAGAAAAGCTGACAGCACTTACCTTATCAACAAACTTCTGATACTTACCCTCCTGCACCACGGTAACACGGCCGTTTTCTTCTTTCACCTGCAGTCCGCCTGCCGAGAAAGTACAGCAGAAAACAACTTTTTTGGAGCTCTGGGTGATGTTGGAGAATCCACCGATACCGGCCAGCTTGTTGGGGCTGTAATGGCCGTTGACGTTGCCTTCCTTGTCGATCTCGAGGGCGCCGATGAAGCAAATGTCCAGACCGCCGCCATCGTAAAAGTCGAACATCTGAGCCGTGCTGATGATGCTGTGAGCGCCAACAGTGGAGCCGAAAGCCTTGCCGGATGCAGGCATTCCGCCCACACCGCCGGATTCGACAGTCATGGTAAGCTGGGTTATCAGGCCGGTTTTGGCAGCTTCCTGAGAAATGCCTTCCGGAATACCTATACCCACGTTTACTATCTGTCCGGGCTTCAGTTCACGCTCACCACGGCGGGCAATAAGGCTTCTTGCGGTATCGCTGTCGCCGCTGAGGCGTCTGCTGAGCCAGTCAACAATTTTTTCCGGTTCCACAAACTCATCGCCGGAGAAAGTAGGATCGTATTCATCCACGCCGTAAACCTGATCCTGTTCGGGACACAGGCAGATATAGTCAACCAGAGCACCGGGGATAATTACATTCCACGGGCGGTGCTTTTCGCCCGACAGCTTGGAAACCTGAACAATTACCTTGCCGCCATTGGCTCTTGCTGCCTGAGCCATAGCCAGCGCATCAAGGGTCGTGGGTTCTTTTTCAAAGGTTATGTTGCCATAAATATCCGCACTGGAACCTTTTATCAGCACTACGTCAAGCTTTGGCGTTTTGTAGCACAAAAAGCGTTCGCCATCTATTTCAAGGTCCGAAACCCAGTCATCTTTGGAAATGTCATTAAGCTTGCTGCCGCCGAACTTAGGATCAACAAAAAGGTTGCAGCCGATTTTTGTAATATAATAAGGCTGACCGGCTGCCGCAGCACGAACCATGTGGCTCATAACGCCAAGGGGCAGGTTATATCCCTCTACCTCGTTGTTTAGTATCATCTGAGCAGTGTCGGGCATGGAGGCAAAATGGCTGAGGACCAGCTTTTTGACCGCACCTGCACGGATGGGCAGTTCGCAGCGGGAGTTTGTTGTCCAGCTGCCAAATCCGGTGGCGCAGTATATGGAAAGATCCTTGGGTTCACCGGTCTGTTCAAAACGTTTTCCGAGAGCAGCAATAAGATCCACCGGGTTGACCAGCGCCAGAAACGCGTTTATACCAACCATATCTCCGGATTTGATTATCTCAGCCGCTTCCTGCGGTGTGACATATTTAGGCATATATCGTCATCTCCTGAAGAAAATTTGACATGGAAATTATACCACGCTGAAGCAAATTTGCATAGAAAAAACTTCCACCGCAGAGGATTTACTCTGGTAATGGCAGAGATATTATGATATGATAATATTCAGAACATATGGGGAGTGAAATACATGGCAAAATTTGAACGCGATCTGTCGGTGGGCAGCGTACCTAAGCTGCTTATAACCTTTGCTTTGCCGCTGATCGTCAGCACGCTGATTCAGAACCTGTACAGTGCCATAGACCTTGTCATCGTCGGTCAGTTTGCAGGTACATACAGTCTGTCCGGTGTCAACAATGCCACAAATATCGTGAACCTTGCCACTAACTGTGCTGTTGGCTTCTGCGCAGGTGCCACGGTTTTGATAGGGCGGAACCTGGGTGCCGGCAACAGAGAGGAAATCAAAAAGACCATCGGCACGTTGATTACTTTCCTATTTGTCGTGGCTCTGGTGTTCACCGCCGTTGTGCAGTTTTTTATGGACGGCATTTTTGCCCTCATCAACACCCCTGCCGAAGCTCTGCCGGAAGCCAAAAATTATCTGCGCATAAGCGCAGCAGGGTTCATTTTCATATTTGGCTACAACATTTTCAGCGCCGTATTCCGTGGTATGGGCGACAGCCGCCACCCTTTCATCTTCATCGTCATTGCCAGCGTTACAAACATTGTGCTTGACCTTGTGGCTGTGGCATGGCTGGGTATGGGCGCCGCAGGTGCCGCAGCAGCTACTATCGCTTCTCAGGCACTCAGCGTTGTGTTGTGCATCATCTATCTCAAACGCTCTGATTTCCTTTTCGATTTCAAGCTGAAATCATTCAGAATTTTCGGAGACACCCTCAAAAATCTGCTGAAAGTCAGCATCCCCACCACCATCCAGAACATCATTACCACCCTGTCATTTACCGTTATCCTGTTCGTTGCAAACCAGCTGGGCGTTATGGGTTCCGCTGCTTCCGCCATTGGCGGACGCATAACCAGCTTTGCCATACTTCCGGTCATCTCTCTGGGCAACGCCATAACAGCCATGTGCGCCCAGAATTTCGGAGCAGGAAAATCCGACCGTGCTGTCAGAACCATGTGGGTAGGTCTTGGCATGGGGCTTGCCATCAATATCGTGCTGTTCACTGCAGTTCAGCTGTTCTCTGCTCAGCTGTCCTCCATTTTTACCTCCGATAAGGATCTTATTGCTTCGTCTGTCATGTATCTGCGCACTTTCTGTTTCGACTATCTGGCTGTTGCGGTGTTCAACGCCTTTATCAACTTTGCCCTCGGCACAGGAAAGACCCTGTTTCCCTCCATGGTCAGCCTGTGTTCGTCGGTACTCATCCGGGTTCCCGCCAGCTACTTCTTCGCCATCACTCTGGACTGGGGGCTGTATGGTCTCGGTCTGGCCGCACCCATCGCATCCGCCGTGTCCACCCTTGTAATGATAGGTTACTTCGTCAGCGGTTACTGGAAAAAGCAAGTGGCTGTGAAGTGAGATATTGACCTATCCACCTTGAAAGGAGCTGTTATACTATGGTACATCCCCATACAGAAACCGGTCAAACAGTTCTTCTGATCGCCATTGTTATTGTGGGCCTGATTGTTTGTATTTTTAACGCTTACAAAATGGGTTGGTTCAGGAGAAAATGATACAATAATATCAAAAAATTGCTGTAAGCTTTCGCTTACAGCAATTTTTTATTACATGGGCATGGGAGGCATGCCGCCGGGTGCGCCGCCTTCGGGCATGGGCATTCCGGGAGGAGGTCCCATGGGTTTTACTTCAAAGTCGTCACGGATGGATTCGTCCTGAACGAAGGTCACGTTTGCCACCTCGGGCAGTACGCAGCCTTCAGCCAGCTTGCCGTAGGTAACTACAACAGGAGCATCGGCAGAGAGCTTTGCGCCTTCAGCGATAGACAGAACAGCAGCCTTGCTGTCGCCGCCGATCTTCCAGGAGGAAGCAGCGTCAACAGAGATAACGGTTGCGTTTGCGGGGCCTTCCAGAGAAGCTGCCTGGAGATTCAGCTCGGTGTAGCTCTTGTCCTGGCGGTCAACAACGCCCACCAGAGCCATGTTCTTGATGTTGGCGATCAGTTTGCCGCCCCAGGTGCAGTCCATAACCTTGCCGCCTACGCCGCCGATCTCAACGCCGTCGAGATCCATGATGGCGCGGCCTTCTTCGCTCATAAGCAGAGCGCCGTCGGTAGAGGTCAGCTTGCCGCCGTACATATGCAGGTAGGAATAACCGTCACCCATGCCGTTATGGCTGTTCAGGCCAACAGTGCCGGTAACGTCGCAGCCGTAAAGGTAGGTATGACCCAGAGTGTGGGCGATCATGACAGCTTCGCAGCCCTTGGATACGAACTTGGAATCGTAGGCAGAGATGATGGACTTGCCGGCGGTGTAGATGCCGGGAGAACCACCGAACTCGGTGGTGGCTTCAATATTGCGAACGGTGATGTAACCCCCCTGGAAGTCGGTAGCCAGTGCGCCGGAGTTTCCGCCTGCGGTGTGGATAACGGTGCCGTCGCAGTAGATGTGGCCGCCGTAGGAGCAGTCAACACCGTGGCCAAGGCGGCAGTTGGTGTCGATGGAGCCGCCCTTGATGATAACAGCGCCGTGGAAAATCGCATATGCGCCGTTGGCGTTGGAGCCTTCGTGGCAGACGATCTTGGGATTGATCAGGGTTACATGGCTGGTCTTGCAGTTTGCCAGAACAGCAGCGGCAAAGCCGTATTTGCTGGCCAGCTCATTGCGCAGATCTTCGTCGGTCAGTGCGCTGTAGCCATGAATTTCGGGATTTTCAAGATACAGAGTGCCGCCGTCCTTGGCATAAATTGCGGAAGAACCGGCAACGGTGGTGGAAGCAAAAATGCTCTTGTCCTCTCTGCGGTCGATGATCTCATCGCCGGCAGCAACGTATGCGGAGCAGTCCGTCATGCGCTGTTCTACTTCCGGTTCGGGAGCGGTGGGATCGGGCTTGTTGAAAATATCCATTTGTTTACTTCCTTTCTTTTCAATATGCAAATATTATATCACTAATATTTTGCTATCGCAATAACTTAGTCAACGAAGCTGACTTTTTCGTCAAAAGGTTCTCTTACAGAGGCGGATGACACAGCGTCAGCACTGTTTTCCGGCACACCGATGAGCAAAATTGCAACGGCAGTGTGGTTTTCGGGGATGTCAAACACTTCTTTGTAATACTCTTTGTTTTCGCCGTTGAGCACAATGTTCGGATGGGCAAGGAACTTGGTACCGTAGCCCAGATACTGAGCGGTTATGCTCATGGCTTCTGCGGCAAGACCGCAGTCAAAGTCGGCGTTATAGGGGCTATCATCAGCCGAAATCAGTATGGCCGTATGGGCATTCCAGAGGTTGAACCGCTCGGCGTAGGTGCCGTACTCGTATACTTTCAAAACCTCTTGGCCAAGCTCAAAAAGAAGCTCGGTGTTTGTTATTACGGAAAAGTGCCAGGGCTGGTAGTTCACCGCACTGGGAGAGTTGAGCCCCGCAAGCAGAATTGTCTCAATATCTTCTTCAGCCACCGCTTCCCCGGTGGTGTACTGGGTAGTTTTTGCAGAAGTCAGTATGTGCATTATGTCAACCGAATCCGCTGATTCCTGTTCCGGCAGCCGTTCCGGTTCGACGTCGGTTTCCTGTGGCGATTCTACCGATGATGGTGCAGGCTCCGTAACTGCCGGTTCCACGTCCTGCTGCTGAGTTCCGCATCCCGCAAGGACAAATATGCAAAGGAACAGTAAAACTATCAACATTTTTCTCATTTTTTCTCACCTCGCATCAATTATACTATATTTCACCGTCCTTGAACAGCCAATTAAACCATTAATCCGTTGAAATCCCAGCAGTAATATGCTAAACTTTCCAAAACACCACTCGAAAGGACGGGCCCATTATGGACATGAGCAGATTTTTCTGGATACGTGAACCCAAAGAATACACCTTTGATGGCAACACCGTGAAAATCGTTACTCAGCCCAACACAGATCTCTGGCAGAGGACATATTACGGGTTTCAAAACGATAATGCTCCCGTACTGCAGATGAAAACCGATGATCAGTATTTTTCTTTTGTTGTCCGAACCGAATTTGACAGCAAAAGGCGGTTCGACCAGTGCGGCATCGTGATGTATCTCGACAGCGAGAACTGGCTGAAAGCGTCCATCGAATACGAATACGCTCAGTTCCAGCGGTTGGGCAGCGTTGTCACCAACCACGGTTACTCCGACTGGGCCACCACCGACATTCCTGCGGATATAAAATCCATGTGGTACAGGCTCAGCAGACGCGGTTCG
>JAZULX010000090.1:0-7899 GCA_045603325.1 Oscillospiraceae bacterium
GGTCACCACCCTGACCTATTGGCAGGCATGGCCTCCGTTCCTGTCTACGTTTTGTAGCCCTGATGAATGTGAAACCTTTGCCAGACTTGAAGAGATCACCAATGTAAAGCTTGATTTTACTGTTGTTGATACCGAAACTCAGTCTGAACGCTTTAACCTGATGGTAGCTGCTGGTGACATGACCGACATTATGCAAGGTGCCAATAAAGTTTATACCGGTGGTATAACCCAGGCTATTGCAGAAGAAGTTGTTATCGACATCTGGCCCTATGTTGAAGAATGTATGCCTTCTTTCCGTAATGCTATTGGTGATGATGAAAACATTCGCCGTTATATGCTTGATGACGAAGGCCAGCTTGGACAGATCTACGGTCTGTATTCCGATTATTTCTATATGGATCAGGGATTTTGGTGCCGCCAGGACTTCCTTGATAAACTCGGAATGGATATGCCTGTAACTCTTGCTGAGTATGATGTAGTTCTTGAAGCATTCAAGACAGAACTTGAACTGGAACAGCCCATAGTTCTTCTTGCAGCTGCTCCTCAGCTTTCTTTCCTTGCTACCGCTTTTGAAACCGGTACTGTTCTGGAAGATGGTAAGCTGGTTGACTATTCACTCACTGATAATATGAAAAACTACTTCCTTAAGATGAATGAATGGTATGAAAAAGGATATATCTACCACGACTTCCTTTCCAATGATTACAGCCAGACCAAGCCTCCTGAAGCTTGTGTTTATCAGGATCTTGCCGGTATGTATAATGAAGACGTTGTATCTATCTCCACCTATCGCAAAAACCATTCAAACCCTGATTTTGAACTGAGAGCTATGCCTCAGATGCTGCTGGAAGAAGGTCAGATCCTTGATACTTGTAAGATTCCCAGCAAGGTATCTGATAAGTATGCTCTGTCTATCTCTACAAACTGCGAAGAGGAAAACATCCCTCTTGCGCTTGGCATGATCGACTATCTGTTTACCGAAGAAGGTCGTATCTTAGGCAACTTTGGTATTGAAGGCACCACTTTCGAATATCAGGAAGATGGAACTCCCATGTTCACCGACTTTATTATGAATCATAAACTTGGTTACCAGGGTGCTCAGAGCGCATTTATTAATCCTGGTCTGCCCGGACTTGTTGACCTGTCTGTTAACCAGCTGACCTATGACGAAGCTCAGAAGGAAGCTGTTGATATTTGGATCAGCACCTTCAACAGCTATGACAAGACTGTTCCCAACTATTCTCTCAGCCCCGAGGAATCCACCGAAGTCGCTACCCTTCAGACTGATATTGAAACCTATCAGGAAGAGATGGCTCTTAAGTTCATCATGGGTGAAGTTGATATCGAGTCCACTTGGGACGAATATGTTGAAACTATAAAGTCCCTTGGTTATGATGAAATTGCTGAGATTCGTCAGGCTGCTCTTGACAGATATCTGGCAAAATAAATTTTCTGCGCTAAATGCTGTAAATAAGGAGGCAGGGTGACCTGTCTCCTTATTCATTAAAGCACAAGTTGATACCATATGACGTTTTGTGATGGTTGATGATTTGGTGTTTTGCAAATATAATATAGAATGAAGTAAAAATAAGGAGGAAGTCAAAATTGTACAAGCATCCCGAATTCTCGCCTCTCGAGAAAATTGAGAGACTTGAAGACCTGCGTGCCGTTGAAAACATCATGGGCAAGCTGGTTTTCCTTATGTCCTACCGTCGTTTTTCCGACGCATGGGAGACACTCTGGTGCAAGGAAAATGAGCCCACCCTGACTCTGAACGACGGTAAATATGTTGGAACCGAAGCTGTTAAGAGCTGGTTTGTTGATTATCAGAATGCCATTACTTCCAAGGCAAACGCCCTTATGAGAGAAAGATATCCTCAGGAACTTGGCTCTCTGCCCGAAGCAGACACCTTTGGTGCCGGTTTCAACGAAGTTCTGAACGCAACCACTCCTCTTATCGAACTGGCTTACGACCGCGAAACCGCAAAAGGCGTTTGGTACTGCTACGGTGAGCAGACTGTCGTAACCGATGAAGGCCTTGCCGCTTACTGGAACATGGGCCGTTACGGCGCTGACTTTGTTAGGGAAAACGGTGTCTGGAAGCTGTGGCATCTGCAGTTCTTCACCGATTTCGTAACTCCCGTTGGTCAGAAGTTCAACAACGTCAAGGGCAACATCTCTGTATCTGGCATTGAACAGCCTGCTTATTCCGAAGAAGGCGTTTTCTTTACTGCTCTTTCCAAAGAAACCGCTTCCCTCAGAAAGCCTGAAATGCCTCTTGAATACAAGACCTTTGCCGAAACATTCAGCTATTAAGGAGGGCATTTTGTATGAGCAAGAAATTTACTGCTGAACAGCTGGCAACAAGAGCATACGATGCCTTCATGATCAAAAACGTCATGGGCCGTCATGCTTATTATCACTCCTGGGGTATGCATCCCGAAGAGTTTGAAGATATCTGGAGTAAACGTGACGACGTTTCCTGGGGCAACAACGGCGGTTATCAGATGGGCCGTGAAACCCTTATCAAATACTATGTCGAACCTCATATCGGCGCTGAACCCAAGCCCGGTGAACTTTTTATGCACACCCTTACCACTCCTCTGATCGAGATTGCCGACGACGGTGAGACCGCTCAGGCCATGTGGTACACTCCCGGTTACGGCAGTGGTCCTGACGGCGGTGTAAACTGGATGCATGAACGCTATGCCATCGACTTCATCAAAGAAGACGGCGAATGGAAAATCTGGCACTTCTTTGTAGGTACCGACTTCTCAATGCAGTTTGGCACCAAGCTGTCCGATCCCAAGGAAGGTCCCGGAGGACCTCCTCCCGGAGGCGAGCAGGAACCCGATCCCAACGTTCTGCGTATCCCCGGCATTACCGATCCCAAGTTCGGTTGGCCCAATTATCCTCCATTCCCCAAGCCCTATGCAACCTTCAGCGAGACCGTAAGCTACGGTCCCGAACCGTTTCTCAATAAGGAGGGCAAATAAATGACTGATTTTGAACTGAGAGCCCACAAAGCTTATGCTATAACAGAGATTGAAAACCTCATGTCCCGCCACACCTATTATCACGCTGCTGACATGAACAGAGAAGAAGTCACTACTCTCTGGTCTCAGAAGAGAGCTGACGAGGTTGTTTGGTCTCAGAACTTCGGCC
Organism: Oscillospiraceae bacterium; assembly: GCA_045603325.1. Lineage (GTDB taxonomy): Bacteria > Bacillota > Clostridia > Oscillospirales > Oscillospiraceae > SIG469. The sequence goes on from JAZULX010000090.1 coordinate 3,166, forward strand.
GTTGGATCGGTATGCACAAGCTGCTGCCCATGTATGCCGGCGACGATAAGTACGAAATGGCTGCTATCCAGAAACAGCAGATCCTTGAAATTCATCCCGAGTATGCCGAAAAGCTCGAAGAGATCGACGGTCGACGTCTTTCCGAGATGCCCACTCACGTTCTGTGCTCCAGCGTTATTGAAATCGCTGAAGACGGCATGAGTGCCAAGGGTCTTTGGTACACTCCCGGTTTTGCACTTCGTGCAGATACCGGCAGAGATGTTCAGGACGTTGCATGGATGTGGGAAAAATACGGTGCTGACTTCATTTACGAAGACGGCGAATGGAAGTTCCTGCGTCTGCTTATCTGTATGGATATGTCCACCGGCGGCGACACCGGTGACTGGACCAAGCCCAGAATGCCCATGGGTCCTCCTCCTGAAGAGAAGAAGGAAGAAAAGAAAGAACCCCTCAAGGGTGCTTCTCCCGCTATGGGCGGCAAGGTCAGCGTCGAAAAGGACGAACCCGGTCGCTTCACCGATTACAGCGCAACTCGTCTGCAGGTCGAAATGCCCCGCATTCCCGAGCCTTTCAAGAGCCTTGAGGAGACCTGGAGCTACTAAGTCAACAAATAAAAGCCACAGTCTTTTGACTGTGGCTTTTAAATTATTCAGCATATTTTTTGATAATTTCCATTACTATCGCCAGAGCGTTGTCCATACCTTCAACGGTTATGTGCTCAAAGGGACCGTGGAATGCATAGCCGCCGGTGCCAAGATTGGGGCAGGGAAGCCCCATAAAGCTCAAGGTTGCACCGTCTGTGCCACCTCGGATAGGTTCGGTAAAGGGTTCAATGCCAAGTTCAGCCATTGCAGCTTTGGCATTGTCAATGAGGTGCATATGCGGACGTACCATTTCTTCCATGTTTTTATACTGGTCAGAAAGGCTCAGAACAACAGTTCCTTCGCCGTATTTCTCATTTAGCAGCTTTGTGATATGTTCAAGAGTGCGTTTGCGGGCTTTAAAGATTTCTGCACTGTGGTCACGGATGATGTAAGCAATTTTTGCTTTTTCCACGGTACCGCCGATATGAACAAGATGGTAGAAGCCTTCATAACCTTCGGTATCTCTTGGGGTTTCGCCGCAGGGAAGCATTGAGTTGAACTCGGTTGCCACAAGAAGAGCATTGATCATGGTGTTTTTTGCTTCGCCGGGATGAATGTTGAAGCCGTTGATTTCGATGTCAGCAGCGCCGGCATTGAAGTTTTCGTAAACGATCTCACCGGCTTCGCCGCCATCAAGTGTGTATGCAAAATCTGCGTTGAAGGCATCAAGATCAAAGTGTTCTGTTCCGCGTCCGATCTCTTCATCGGGAGTAAAGCAGATGCAAACAGGTCCATGAGGGATGTTTTCTGTCATCAGTATTTCTGCCATGGTCATGATTTCAGCAACGCCCGCTTTGTCGTCTGCACCCAGCAGCGTAGTGCCGTCTGTTGTGATCAGAGTTCTGCCCTTAAGTGTGGGCAGGTGAGGAAAATCACTTACTTTCAGTGAGCGTCCGCTGTTGCCTAGAACCACATCGCCGCCATCGTAATTGGGAATTACCTGGGGTTTTACGTTTTCACCGCAGAAGTCTGGAGCTGTATCCATATGGGCAATAAAACCTATGCGCTTGGCGTTTTCATAACCTTTGGAAGCAGAAATATGACCATAGACATAGCAATATTCGTCCACATAAGCATCGCTGACGCCCATTGATTTCAGTTCATCAACAAGGATATTTGCCAGATCAAACTGGCGCATTGAAGATGGACTTGTTTTGCTTTCTTCATCGCTTGTTGTATGAACAACAACGTATTTCAAAAATCTTTCATATGCTTTCATTTCAGTCATTCCTTTTGTTGAGTTTAACATCATTATACAAAAGTTTTGCGGGATGTTCAATCGCAACATCCCGCAAAAGGTTTATTCAAATACCCAGGACAGAAGTCCGGATTCGTTTTCTTCCATTACATCCATCATGGATGACAGCATCATAGCCATGTCTGCCCTAGTAATACTGCTGTTCATACCGGAAATGCCGATGTTTTTCAGTATACCGGTGCTTTGAAGATTAGCTGTTGCCTGAACAGCCCAGGCTGGTACAACGTCATCATATGCCATGACCTGGGTGCAGTCTCCAAGACCGAGAATATTATCAATGATCACAGCAGCTTCAGCTTTTGTCAGATATGCCTGACTGCGGAAAACAAGTTCCCCTTCAGTGGTCGTTACGCCGGTGATGATTCCGTTTTGCAAAGCGGTGGTGATATAGGGCTTGACCCATGTGGGTGTAACATCGTCATCTGCAAATCCTGCGGAAATACCATCTTCTGAGATTTCTGTGTCTGCAAGACACATTACCGCGGTGAGAAACTCGCCTCGGGTAACAAGTGCTTCCGGTTTGAAGAAATACTCGTTTCCAAGTTTTTCGCCGGTAAAGATTCCTGCTTCATTCAGCCTCAGAGCTGCGTAATGTGCAGGTTCGCTTTCCATATCTGCATAGGTCAGCTTGGATGTGGGCTTAGAAATTTCGATTTCCACGGTTGCGTTTTCAGATACGTTTCCGTTGGAGTCTGTAGCTGTGTAGGTGAAGCTGTCTTTGCCTACTTTGTTCTTGTTGGGAGTATAGGTAAAACTTCCGTCGTCATGCATTACTGCTTCACCGCGTTTGGGCGCTCCCGTGATTTCGTAAGTCACGGAGTCTCCATCAGGGTCGGTTGCGCTGAAATTCTCGGTGACAGCAATGTTCTTATAAGTTTTGATGCTCAGATTATCAGCGGTAGGCGGACTGTTTTTCTTTGAAAAAATCCCTACTTCAACTGTAGTTTCATCACCGACTGAACCATCGGCATAAACAGGGATATAGCACATCTGGGCGGTAACTTCGGCTTGAGTCATTGGGATGAGCGTCAGTTCTTCAAAGTCACTGCTTAAAACAGCATCGCCCGCTCTCAGGTTTCTCTCTCCGTTTGAAAGGACGGCTTTGTAGCCAGCAGGTACTTCTGTCAGAACGATTCCGTACAGATCAGAATCAATGGCAGTTGACAGACTGGCTGGTGCATCGTAAGAAGTGGTAATATCTGCTGCTGCAGCTGATGAACTCAAAGCCAGCACTGCACACAAGCAAATGGCGAAAACTCTCTTATTTTGTTTGTTCAAGATAATGACCTCCATATCAAGATGGTTCTTTCTACGGGGTTATTATCTGACATATAAGGAAAATTATGCGTCCGGATTCTTTGAAGTATATTCGTCGCAGTACATTCTTATGGAACAGTTTTCGCACTGGGGACGTCTGGCAATACACACAGCTCGTCCATGAAGGACAAGCCGGTGACAGAAATCGGACTGTTCTTCCGGCGGGATGATCTCTTTCAAGGCATATTCCAGCTTTTCGGGATCTTTGCCTGACGCGAGACCGATTTTATTCACAAGTCTTATACAGTGGGTATCCACCACAACTGCAGGCTGACCGTAAATGTCTCCCAGAATCAGGTTTGCGGTCTTTCTTCCTACACCGGGAAGCTTCAGCAGGTCATCCATATTGTCCGGAACTTTGCCATCGAACTCTGTCAGCAGCATAGCCGATGCAAGAACAATATCTCTGGCTTTTGTTCGGTAGAATCCGCAGGAATGGATGATTTCGCCCACCTCGTCCATATCGGCATCAGCCAATGACTGCAACGTTGGATATTTTGCAAACAGGGTTGGTGTTATCTGATTGACTCGTTTGTCTGTGCATTGGGCTGAGAGCCTTGTGGCAAACAAAAGCTCGTAGTCTTTTTCATAGTTCAGTTCGCAGTAGGCAAGAGGATAATCCTGTTTCAAAAGACTGATAATTTCCGAAATTTCATGTTGGCTTTTCATGTTTTAACCTCTTGTATGTTTTTTATAAAATTATAGCACAGAATTAGCACATAATCGATGAAATGAAGTTAAAATTTTGATTGAGTTTTTTATAATTAATGTTATAATCTTTTTGTGAATTAATTAATTGCGATTGAAAGGAATGCTGATGATGGTAAAAGAAACAATTTCCTTCCTGCAGCAAGCTGATCCCGAGCTTGGCAGCGCTGTTGCAAAAGAATATGAACGTCAGTGCAGAAACATTGAACTTATTGCTTCTGAAAATATAGTCAGTGAAGCAGTTATGACTGCTATGGGCACCGTACTTACCAACAAGTACGCAGAAGGTTATTCCGGCAAGCGTTACTATGGCGGATGCGAATGTGTTGATATAGCAGAAAACCTTGCTATCGAAAGAGCAAAAAAGCTCTACGGCTGCAACTTTGCAAACGTCCAGCCTCACAGCGGTGCTCAGGCCAACTACGCCGTTTATATGGCTCTTTGCCAGCCAGGTGATTCCGTTCTCGGTATGAACCTTGACCATGGCGGCCACCTTACTCACGGCAGTCCTGTAAACTTCTCCGGCAAGTATTACAATATCGTTGATTACGGTGTTGATGATGTCACCGGCTGCATCGATTACGATGCTCTGCGTCGTGTTGCTCACGAATGCAAGCCCAAGATGATCATTGCCGGCGCTTCCGCTTATCCCCGTATTATCGATTTCGAAAAGTTCTCCGAAATCGCCAAGGAAGTAGGCGCTTACCTGTGGGTAGATATGGCTCACATTGCTGGTCTTGTTGCAGCAGGTCTGCACCCCAGCCCCGTGCCCTATGCAGATGTTGTTACAACCACCACTCATAAAAC
>JAZULX010000091.1:0-3105 GCA_045603325.1 Oscillospiraceae bacterium
CGGGCAGGGAAAATCCATATACAGATGAGCTGCAAGAGGTTGACGAACATGGAGACCCTATATCTTATCCAAAGACCGCAGGAACAGCGGAAGATACATCGTTCAATGCCGTTATCATTGATAAGGACAATAACAAGATTCATGCTGTTTGCTACGGCGCAGGATATGACAGAGAGATTGAATACGATGCCGATGAAGTTGTGGTAGTTATAGTTAACCAGATTCCTATATCCACGGATTCAACTGGCGCAATCTATAACGGTGTTGGTTATCAATCCGATACCAGAATTGGCTCGGATGGTACGGACAGGACTGGAGCAACAGGAAAGTATGCGACAGGGTTTATCCCTTGTGTCAAGGGCGATATTCTGTACTTTGATAACTGTCAGATAGTTGTGGGTACGAATGAAACTTATCAAGAAATCGTTATGTACGATACCAATAAGGCTTATCTTGGCAAGGCATATGTGTATACCGAAGAGTCTCTCGATGTGAGTACGATTACATATGATGTAAACAATTATTTGTTGTCATACGATACCAGCGAAACTGTTCACAATACTCTCGCTTATGTCCGAGTTACAGGCAATTATATTGGTTCAGATAGTGTCATTACTGTCAATCAGCCGATTACAGAATAGGAGCAATACTATGATTAACGCATTATGGCTGATACTCATTGTTCCTGCTGCGGCAATGTTTGGGTTTGTTCTGGCGGCATTGTTCGCAGCGGGGAAGTTTTAGAGGAAAAGGAAGATTCAGAATGGAACAGATAGTTTTTAACGCCATAACCGCGCTGGCGCCGGGCATAATAACCGGCATAGTTCTGGCGTGGTGGAACAAGCGAGACAAGAAACGTGACGAAGCCCGCAGCAGTGCGGAAGCCGACAGGATCGAGAGCGAAATGATGCGCATTGACCTGCTGGTGGCGGCGGCTCAGCTGAGCTACGCCGTGGCCATAGCCCAGAAAAGGGGCAGCACCAACGGTGAAACGGAAGCCGGAATCGAGCGTTACGAAAAAGCTATGGACAAGTTCCGGAAATTTGAACGCAAACAGATGGCTAAATCGGGGGTGGGGTAAATGATAACCGCAAAAGAGCTTGTGGAAAAGGCCATTGAATACGAAAGGCTGAAAACCACCTATGTTTGGGGAACTTTTGGTTGGCCGGTCACCGAAGCCAATATCGAAAGAGCCTGCAAGCAGTACCCGGGCATGAACAACAAAAGAAAATCCACCATGCAAGGTCTGCTGAATCAGGATGCATGGATGTTCGACTGCGTGGGTTATATCAAAGGACTGCTGTGGGGCTTTGGCGGCAGCGGCGGCAGCTACGGCGGCGCACAGTATGCGTCCAACGGTGTGCCGGACATCGATGCTGACACCATGATAAACCGGTGCAGCGGTGTAAGCACGGATTTTTCCAGTATCGTGCCCGGAGAGGCAGTTTGGAAAAGCGGTCACATCGGCATTTACATCGGCGACAGGAAAGTCGTGGAGTGTACCCCGAGCTGGGAGAACGGTGTGCAGATAACCGCCTGCGGCAATCTTGGCAAGGTATCAAGCCTGAACACCACCACCTGGACAAAGCACGGCAAGCTGCCTTACGTCAAATATAAAGCAGCGGAAAAATCAGCGGTGGATATCACTGTGGACAACATGATAGCCGACAAGGTCACCACTGAGGATAACCGGGCATACTGGACAGCGGTGCTTAACGGCGACAAAACCGTCAACGTGGATTGGCTGAAAAAGATACTGGACAATTATCATATTGTGAAGTGACAGTTCTGTCATTCCGAGCTAGGCAACGCAGTTGCCGACGAGGAATCCCCTGATGTGTTGCAGATCAGTTGGGGATCTCTCCATTACTTACGCAATGTTCGAGATGACAGCATAATTAAAGGAGGTTTTTATGAACGAAATTGTTTCCATGATGGTTATTGCTCTTTTCATCGAGGCGATAACTCAAATTTTCAAACCCATTTGGGACAAATCGGCCTCTCCGCTGACAATTCCCGAATGGCTGTCGATGCTGATCGGTATATTCGTTGCCGTGGCTGCAAAGATCAATATGCTGAGCGGACTGGTGATAACTGACAATATTGTGCTGATTTACCTGTTTTACATTTTCACCGGCATCGCTCTGGGTCGCGGCCCCAGTTTCGTCCACGATTTATGGAGCAAGCTTCGCACTCAGGAAGTTTGATAGTTAATAAATAATAGTGAATAGTTAATATGATTTGCAGCCGGATTGTGGTATTATCCAAAAAAACCATGGGAGGTATCACAATGTCCAAATGCAGAATTACGGTACTGAAATGCCTGTTCGACGAAGAACTGAAGGCCCAGTACATAAACGACGACAATTACGGTCCATGTCCCTATTTCAAGCCCGGCGATGTTATTGATTACGATGGCGGCGAAAAGCCCGAAGCTTTTGGCTGCCGTATCGGCTGGAAGAGCATTGCAGACGAAGCTCAGCACTTCGCCGAAGGCCACAACTTCATGGGCGGCGCCCATATCCTCTGCTGCAACGACGGCGTGCGTCCCGTAATTTTCAAGCTGGAAGTCGTAGACTGAACAGAAAAACAGACCTGAGATACAACCTCAGGTCGGGTTTTGTTATATATCAATGCAGTAAGGGGGCACCCCACCAACGCAACATGTCATGCTGTCCAAAGGCTTCTCCTTGAGGGGAAGGCGATTTTGCGCAAGACGGATCATTTATGTCCGTAGGGGCCGGCGCCCACGACGGCCCGCGAATAACGCACAACGTATCGTATCACCTCGCAGGGTCACGGCGTGCCGTGACCGCATATCACGCACAATCTACCCCTGTCATCCTGAGCAAAGCGAAGGATCTTATAAAAGATTCTTCGGTCACTCCCGTCAGCAAGCTGACCGAGTTCCCTCAGAATGACAAGGGGAGAAATTGCGTAACCATTGGAGCTCTCTCAGTCAGCGAAGCTGACTGAGAGGGGCACCTCATCCGGCTCGCATTGCCGTAAACCCGAAAGTATGCGATCAGCAAACTTCGTGTGTTTGGCATAGCCAAACACGATTCCCCTCAAGGGGAATGCTATGCTGCGCACATCGCAACGTAT
>JAZULX010000092.1:0-2790 GCA_045603325.1 Oscillospiraceae bacterium
CTCCGTCTTCGCCGTTGGCGAAGCCAACTCCCCTTACACAGGGGAGGCTTATCCGGAGGTACTATGCAAAAACAAAGCTTTCTCCATGGTGCAGCGGTCCTTGCGCTGGCAACTGCCATCGTTAAGGTAATAGGCGCGCTGTACAAGATCCCCCTTGTGAATGTTCTCGGTTCCACGGGTTACAACTATTTCACAATGGGCTATAATATTTACAGCGTGCTGCTGACCATTTCCACCGCAGGTCTGCCGGTGGCCATGAGCCGCATGGTTTCCGAAGCAGCTACCCTGGGCAATGAACGGCAGATAAAAGTCATTTACAAGGCAGCTTTGGCTGTGTTTATGACCATTGGTGTGCTGGGCAGCGCAATGATGCTTCTTTTCGCCCAGCAGCTGGCCAATTTCATGAACTCGCCCAACTCTGTCTATGCGATTCGAGCCCTGTCTCCGGCGGTACTGTTCGTGTGCATCATGTCCAGCTTCCGCGGATTCTATCAGGGTCAGTCCAATATGACTCCCACCTCTGTTTCTCAAGTGCTTGAAGCCCTGTGTAAACTGGTTATCGGACTTGGCGCAGCTTATTATCTGACCAACCTGGGCAAAAGTCCCGAGGTCGCTGCCGGCGGAGCCATTATCGGCGTTACCGTTGGCACCATCGTGGGTGCGCTTTACCTGTTCAGACTGTTTCTCAAAACAACCTCTGCCATGGGCCGCAACGGCACCGAATTGAGCCTTGGCGTCACCATGAAGCAGCTGCTTTCCATTGCCGTTCCCATCAGCATCGGTGCTGCAGGTCTGCAGATAATCAACACCATAGACTCCAAAATCATCATGGGCCGGCTGATTTATTCCGTTGGCCTTACCCAGCTGGAGGCAGACTCCTACAGCGGCATTTACGGCTCAGCCCAGACACTGTTCAACCTGCCTGCAGCGTTCATCGTGCCCATCACCATTTCCGTTATCCCCAATGTCACCGAACAGCTGACTCTGAAAAACCGCCGTGCTGCCCTGAAACTGGAGCAGTCTGCTTACCGCATCACCACCCTGCTGGCACTGCCCTGCGGCATCGGCCTGGCAGTGCTGGCGGAGCCTATCCAGAGAATGCTGTATTCAAGATATTCCGACACTGAATTGCAGGTTGCGGGAGCGTTGCTGGCAATACTGGGTGTTGCAGTCATCTTCAACTGCCTTGTGCTGCTGACCAACGCCATCTTGCAGGCTCACGGTCATGCCATGGTGCCTGTTGTGACTATGATAACCGGCGGTCTTGTGAAACTGGGCATCAACTACCTGCTGGTAGGCAACCCGGAGATCAATATTGTGGGCGCACCCATCGGCACATTGATATGCTATGCGCTTATAACATCGATGAACCTTATCGCCATGAAAATCCTGTTCCGTCAGAAAACAGGGCTTGGCAAAATTGTTCTCAAACCCATACTTGCCACAGCCGCCATGGCAGTGGTGGCGTTCATGGTGAACGACGTGCTTTCCACCATGATTTCCCCCAGCATAGCCTGCGTCGCAGCCATCGGCCTGGCAGCCTGCACTTACGTTGTTTTTGTGCTTTTGCTGCGAATAATCACTTATGATGACTGTCTGTTGCTGCCAAAAGGCAAAAAAATTGCCAGAATTTTAAAAATTCGCCCAGAAAACGGGTAAAAGGGCTTGCGGAGATATGAGAAATATGTTAAATTTTGATAGGAAAAATTCATATGGGTATGAGGACCTGTGCCGCATTGTTGAAATACTGCGGTCTCCCGGCGGTTGCCCCTGGGATATGGTCCAGACCCACGAAAGCATCCGCCGCAATTTTCTCGAAGAGGCCTACGAAGTCTGCGAAGCTATCGACGAGCAGGATTCCGACCATCTTTGCGAAGAACTGGGCGATGTTATGCTTCAGGTGATATTCCATGCCGGTATCGAAAAGGATGCCGGCAGGTTCACTGTGGATGACGTCTGCGATGGCATATGCAAAAAGCTTATCCGCCGTCATCCCCATGTTTTTGCCGACGTTCAGGTGGCCGACGCCGACGAAGTGCTGGACAACTGGGAAGAGATCAAAAAGCAGGAACGCGGTCAGAAAGACAACGCTTCCGTGCTGGAATCCGTTGCCCGGTCCCTGCCTGCGCTTTGGAGAGCGGACAAGCTGCTTAAAAAGGCCGGCGGATTCGGGAGCGACAGCTGGCAGCAGCTGTGCGAGGTTCAGGCTTCCGCATCAGCCCAGCCGGACGAAAAGAATGTTGGCGATCTGCTTTTTGCCGCTGTTGCGCTGGCAAGGCAGGGCGGTATTGACCCCGAGGATGCGTTGAACGCAGCCTGCGACCGCTTTATTGAGGACTATCGCCAAAGCGAAAATTAATTTGTTTACAACGCGCCATGGAATTATCCGTGGATTTACTCAAGAAATTTTTATGGAGGAACATCTAATGAACAAAGCAGAACTTATCGCAGCAGCAGCCGAAAAGGCTGGCCTGTCCAAGAAGGATACCGAGAAGGCATTTGCCGCTATCATCGATACCGTTACCGAATCCCTGGCAGCAGGCGAAAAGGTTCAGGTTGTTGGCTTCGGCGTATTCGACATCAAGAATCGTCCCGCCCGTACCGGCCGTAACCCCCGCACCAAGGAAGCTATCGAGATCCCCGCAGCAAAGCTGCCCGTTTTCAAGCCCGGCAAGGCTCTGAAAGACAAGGTAGATGCCTAATTTAATAAATGTGGGTGCCGCAATTGCGGCTCCCACATTTATTAGGGGTTAGGATATAGGATTTAGGGATTAGGGACGTTGACGCCCT
>JAZULX010000093.1:0-4606 GCA_045603325.1 Oscillospiraceae bacterium
CTGGTCAGCTTTGCTGACCCGGACTCCTCATTGCAACATAGTGCAACGCGCAACAGGACAAACCCTTTCAGGGGGCTTCGCCGCCGGTCTCCCAAAAGGATATCCAAGGACTGGTCCCTACGGCGTAACAAGGCAGTGCAATCGGTAACAAACCGCGTCATTAATTATTAATTATTAATTGTAAAAGAAATCTTTGATTTCTTTTACACCTGCTGTGCAGCTGCCCTGGATCATGGCGCTGCTGCCGCCGCCTTTGCCGGAAATGGCGGCGTTTATCTCTTTCGCTTTTGCTCTCAGGTCTGTGGAATTGCTGCCCATAATATAATTCCAGCCCTTTTCGGTTTTTGAAAACGCCGCTGCTATGCCTCCGCAAAAAGGCATCGCACCATTGACCAGCGCCCGGAGACTGTCGGTATCAAGGTCCTCCGCAAAAAAGCACAGGTTGCCGTCGGTTTGTTCCAGTCCCTCAAGCTGTTTCAGTGCCTGGGCTTTGCGCAGCTGCGCCAGTTCGTATTTCGCCTGGGCTGCTTCCTCTTTCAGTTTTTCCACAGCTTCTGCCGCCTGATGATGCTTGACCGACAAGGATGCCGAAATTGCTGCCACGGTGTTGTACTTATCCACCGAATCCTGCAGCGCATTTTCGCCGCATACCATGGTCATGCGTGTGCCGCCCCGGTGACGCATATGGGTAAGGAGCCGTATCTGGCCAATCTCACCGGTGAAGTTTACATGGGGTGCGCAGCAGGCACAGCGGTCATAGCCCTCGATCTCTACTATGCGCACATTTTCCGTCAAATCCAGTTTGCTGCGATACCGGAGCTCTTTCAGCACCTCAGATTCCGGGAACGTAGCTCTTACGGGTACGTTTTCCCACACCACCTGATTTGCCATGCACTCGATCATGCGCACCTGATCTTCATCCAGTTCGCCGCCGGCATCAAAGGTGGCTTCAAATCCGTTCATATGGAAGCCCACGTTTTCGTAGCCGTATAGCTTATAGATAATTCCGGAAACCACATGCTCTCCGGAATGAAGCTGCATCCGACGGAACCGCTGATCCCAGTTTATCTCGCCGCTGACGGTATCGCCCACTGTCAGCGGTTTGTTCGTGTAGTGTATCACCCGGCCGTCCTTTTCGTGGACATCGGTGACCTCAACTCCGCCGAGGAATCCCGTATCGGCGTTTTGTCCGCCGCCTTCGGGGAAGAAGGCGGTGCGGTCAAGTATAATCTCAAATCCGTTTTTGCCCTCTGCACAGTCCAAAACCGTGGCTGCAAAGTTTTTCATATGGCTGTCGGAATAATATAATTTCTCTGTCATGGTATTCTCCGTTGTGTAGTTCTTCTGTCATTTCGAAAGCTGCGCAGCAGCTGAGAAATCCCCTTGACAAGATGGGGATTCCTCCATTGCTCAGCTTGCTGAACAGCACTTCGCAATGTTCGGAATGACAGCATGATCATTACAAATTATACTCCAAACCACCAAATTTGACAACCTTATGGGATGCTGATATTATTATATCTAAGGAATAGAAAAGAAAGGAAGTTCAACATGAAAACCATAAGGAAAGGCGAAACATGGCTGGTGGAATCCAGCACCACAATCGGTACCCTCACCATCGAAGACGGTGCTGCAGTTGCCGCACCCGAAGGAAAATGCGCAATTATGACCGTGAACGGCGCCCTGACCGACTTTGTTCCCGGCACATATGAAGGCAATATAGTTATCACCGTGGCCGACGCGGTGGACAGCTGGTGCGGTTTTGAAAACTGCTACCGCAGCGCAGTTGTTTTCGGCAAAGACGGTATTGACAAAGCCGCCTCCGTTCTGCCCGCAGTATCCGGTGCAAACCTTGACGACAAGGGCATTTCCGGCGGCAAAATCACCGTAAGGGGCAACTGCTTCAATGGTGTTTCCGCCGACGGCGGCAAACTCAGAATCGACGGCACCCAGTTTGACTACATCGGCAACGGCGGCGACGATTTCCAGCTTTGGGGCAGCGCCATAGCCGTAGGCGGCGATGCAGAGGTGGTGGTCACCGACGCAAACATCAAGACAAAAGGCGTTATTGCCACTGCCGTGGCTGCTGCAGGCGAATCCAAAGTCCTGGTCAAAGACAGCGTGATCGTTTCCGAAGGCACCGACAATGCCGACTGGTACGCCAAGCACCCCCATCTGTCTGAGGTCCCCTGGGTCCTTGGTCTGCGAGGCACTCTCCGCTCCACCAACGTGCTGGAATCCGCCAACGTCACATATTACAACACCGATATGACCTGCAACGGCTGGGGTGTTCTGTCGGTAGACGGCACCAAGGGTGCTGTACATAACATGGTCAACGTCAAGGCCACCATCCCCAACGACAAGGGTTATGCCAGCGGTTACTGCGCCTACATTCTGGGCGGCACCACTTCCACTTTCCTGGGCTGCGAATTCGAGGTACCGGACTATGTTTTCTCCGTTGGCGGCAATGAAAACCTGGCCATAGTCGGCCCCAGCAGTCAGGCCAATCTGAAAGAAAGAGCCGAACTGCTTGCTCAGCTCGACAGTGAAGTAGGCTTGGAAAACGTTGAGGAAAAGCCCTGCATCATCAAAACCAAACGTTTTGCCGGCATGTGGCACCATCAGTCCACCGGCACCTTTGATATCCGTCCCGGTACTGTTATCGAGGCAGGAGAGGCCGCTTTCCTCATCAAGAGCGATCAGCGTCTCAACAGCCCCACCATCCTTTGCGACGGTGTCAACATCAAATCTCCCATCATTGTCCACCTGATGGAAAGTGACGACCCCGGCATGGGCGTACGCACCCACGACAAATGCTGGGCTCCCAACGGCGAATTCTTCTTCGAACGCAAAAAGGTCGAGGATTTTGACGTGACCGACGAAACCGCCGGCGGCACCGTCAATTCCACTTACAAAAACATGGAACTGGCAGGCGATTTCTACAACACCAAGTACCTGAACGGCCAGAACCTTTCCCTTGTGTTCGACAACACGAAACTCACCGGCGTTATATCCAGCGGCGATTACCGCCACAAGGATTTCTCCTACGGCATAGCTTTCGACAGCGACGGCAAAAAGGTCTGCACCGACAAAGCCGGCAAAAAATACGTCTCCGAGACCGTGGAAGATCTGCTGTTTGGCAAGATGCCCAAGGAATACACCCTGCCCGTCATGGACGAAAACGGCGGATTCAAATACGACGAAAGCGGCGAAGTTCTGGAGCTTGCAGGCTACGGAATCTGGTACACCGATCCCGAACATCTGGGCGTTGTGGACATCACAGCTTCCGAACCTCTGAACAACGGCGTTATCGTCAAACTGGAAAACGGTGCAAAATGGGAAGTTGCCGGCAAATCACTGCTGACAAAGCTCATTATCGGCGACGGATGCGGAATCTGCGGAGCCAACGGCAAGGCCCTGACCATGACCGTTAACGGCGAAACAGTCGTACCCGCTCCCGGCACCTATACCGGCGTTATCGTGCTCGACATCGGATAAACCGAATAATTCCATCACAAAAGGGGAAGTTTCATTTTTATGGGACTTTCCCTTTGTTTGTTTTCTGTTAAATAATACACATTCCGGTCACTTTTTGAATGGAAAATACATTTTTGTTCTTGACCTTAGTATTCTTCCATGGTTTAATATTTAATGTTTGTTGCCAGAATTCGGCAGCAAATCAATGTATATGACAACGAAAGGATTCCGCTTATGTCTCTTTCCGAAAGCAAAGCCGAACGCATCCTCGGAATAGTGTTTGCAGTTTTGGGGCTGGTGCTTTATTTTGTTATCATCCCATGGCAGATAAAGGACGTGGGCGCTGAATTTCCCACTCCCCGGTCTTTCCCAAACCTGCTGGCAGGGCTGCTGGTGGGTCTTGGCGCAGCGCTGTTTGTATCCGGCGTGAAGCACAAGGATGCCGCCGACCAGAAAGTACATTCAATAACCAAAACCGAAGCCAAGCTGGTTGTTATAACCCTGCTGCTCATGGTTCTTTACGTTATTTCCCTGTACTTTGTGCCCTACATTCCCGCCACTGTTGTGGTTCTGGCTCTGATGATTTTCATTTACGGTCAGCGAAGCCCCATCAAACTGGCAGCTGCTTCCGTTGCGGTACCGGTGATCATATATCTTGCTTTCACTTATATTTTGAAATTCAACATGCCATGAAAGGAAGGTGTACCGTTTGGACGTTTTAAACGCTCTTGCTTCGGGATTCGGTGAGATACTGCAGCTGTCGAACCTGATATATCTCGTTCTCGGCGTGGTGGTTGGCGTTGTAATGGGCGCCATTCCCGGTCTCACCGCCACCATGGCGATTACTCTTATCATCCCGCTTACCTATTACCTCACCCCGACTCAATCCCTCATTATGCTGCTGGCTGCTTACAATGCAGGCAACTTCGGCGGTTCCATATCGGCAATTCTTATTTCCACCCCCGGAACTCCCGCAGCAGCCGCCACCGTGGCAGACGGTTACGGTCTTGCCCAAAAAGGTCAGGGCGCCAAGGCCATCAAAACCGCTCTTTTCAGCTCCTGCTTCGGCTGCCTGTTCAGCTCCATCGTACTGGTGCTGGTGGCTCAGCCCATTGCGAAATACGCTCTG
>JAZULX010000094.1:0-1610 GCA_045603325.1 Oscillospiraceae bacterium
CCGACCACGGCTGCGACCCCACCTACATCGGCACCGACCACACAAGGGAATATATCCCCATTTTGCTGTGGCATAAGGACATCGTTCCCGGCAATGCAGGCGTTCGCAAGACTTTTGCCGATGTGGGCGCAACGGTTTTGAAGGCCTTTGGTCTTGAAAATTCCATCGGAGAAAGTATTATCTGATTTTTACCGCTTGCATTTTCAATCGAACAGAGTTATAATAACATCGAACATTTGTTCGGTGTTATTATTTTGTCCGGGAGGGGCCAGGCTGTGCGAACCATATTACATTCGGATATCAACCACTGTTATGCCGCCATAGAGTGCCTGCATCATCCCGAACTGAGAGACAAAGCCGTGGCTGTGGCAGGTGACCCGGAGCAGCGTCACGGCATTATCCTTGCCAAAAATATTCCTGCAAAAAAATGCGGAGTAAAAACCGGCGAAGCCATCTGGCAGGCCAGGCAGAAATGCCCTGACCTTGTGGTGCTGCCGGCAAATTTCCCTCTTTATCTGCGGTTTTGCCGGTATGTCAAGGATATTTACTCGGATTACACCCGGAACATTGAGTCTTTCGGCATTGATGAATCCTGGCTGGACGTGAGCGGCAGCTGCTTTGGCAGCGGTGAGGATATCGCAAAATCCATTATGAAACGGGTGAAAAGCGAACTGGGCATAACCGTGTCTATCGGCGTTGCGGACAACAAGATATTTGCCAAACTTGGCAGCGACATGAAAAAACCCGACGGACTTACGGTAATAAACCGGGAAAATTACAGGGATAAGGTCTGGTCGCTGCCTGCTTCCGACCTGCTTTATGTTGGTCCTGCCACAACGAAAAAACTCAGGCGGTACGGCATCGAATCCATCGGGCAGCTGGCTCAGGCCGATCAGATTTTTCTCAAATCTTTTCTTGGCAAGTGGGGCGGCATGCTCTGGAGATTTGCCAACGGGCTGGACAGCGAACCTGTGGCCGATATGGACGATTCGTCGGTGATAAAAAGCATCGGCAACAGCACCACATCTCCCCGGGATCTGGAAACCAACGAAGATGTGAGTCTGGTGTTCCATGTTTTGTGCGAAAGCGTTGCCATGCGGCTGCGGGAACAGGGTTTTGTGTGCCGGGGTGTGCAGATCCACCTGCGCACCAACGAGCTGCACACCTTTGAACGTCAGAAAAAGCTGACTTTGCCCACCTGCCTTTCCACCGAACTGCACGAAGCTGCCATGGAGCTGTTTTACAAAAATTACGACTGGCAGCTGCCTTTGCGGAGCATAGGTGTGCGGGCAACGGATCTTGCAGCCGCAGGCAGCTGCGTTCAGCATTCCATGTTCGTGGATGAGGAACGCCGTGTCCGCCGTCAATGTCTGGAAACGACCGTAGATCAGCTTCGTGGGCGGTTTGGCAACTTCTCTGTCCGCCGTGCCGTCACCCTGACAGATCCTGTTCTGAGCGGCATCAACCCCAAAGAGGAACACGTTATTTTCCACGTGGGATATGTCAAAAAACCGATTTAATTACTGATGTTATTCATACGAGCGTGTCATTTTGCACGTATGAGAAGTCTCTTATATGAGTTAACAATCAATAATGCAACAAGCGGGCGG
>JAZULX010000095.1:0-6218 GCA_045603325.1 Oscillospiraceae bacterium
CTCAGAAAATCGCAAGCGATTTTCATAGTTGCGTAACAAGAAGGGGATTTCTCAGCCGACTTTGTCGGCTTTCGAAATGACAGAATCTTTTTTACTCTCATATTTCTTCACACTGCCTAGCGGTTCAAACTCAGGCCAAGAAAAATGCAAACCAGAGACACGAGAATCACCAACACCAGGCTTTGAAAGGTTTTCCTTTTGTGGGTGGTGAAAGCGATTTCGCTGTATTGCCACAGGCATGATACAGAAAACATGACTGCCCACAGAATCGCACCTATGATGGTTTCCAAATCCCTGGACATTATCCTCAAAACGTTAAAAGCTCCGCTGTGCAGCACATAAGTGGCATAGTATGCAGCCGCAACTGCAGACAGAAGAATTATCGGCGGCAGAACGCAGGAATAAATACAAAGGGTCTTTTTACTGAACCGCTCACCAATAAAAGTGCCGGTGATCAGTGCGTAAAGACCGGATTTTGACAAAAGTACCCAAGATGAAAAGATAATGTTATACTCTATCAGATCAAGTATAAATGCCAACGCAAACAACGGTGCCACAAGCCATGGGCCAATCAGCCTTGCCCAGTCGGCAAAACCCATATGTATGGCGTAAGTCCTGTTATACTCCTTGCCAATGGTTATCGGATCGCCAAGACCTTTCACCGCCTGCTTGACAGCCTTTTCCGGAGGCAGGTGGGAATCCTCCACAGCGCAGAGAATGTGATCCTCCAGCTGGGAACGAATTTTGTTCTTCGTAGGCTTGCCTGCCTGAACTTCACGAAGCACCTTGCGTATGTAAAGCTCCATAAGCCTGTTGGATTCGGTGTTCATAGCCGCACCTCCTAGGCCATAACGGGTTGGGCAGAAACCACCTTATCTACTGAACGGGAAAATTCTTCCCACTGGGCAAGCTGCTCCCGATATTTGCCGTGGCCTTCGTCGGTGATAGCGTAATATGTGCGGTTTCGTCCGTTTTCGGCCACCTGCTCGTAGGAACGCACAAGACCTTTACTTTCCATTTTGTGCAAAATCGGGTATAGCGTGCCTTCCTTGAAGTCGAAGGAATCGTCACTTCTGGTTTTCAGTTCCTTTATCATCTGATAACCGTACATATCCTGAGTGCTGAGCAAACTCAACAGCAGCATTTCCGAACTGCTGCCCATAAGATTTTTGTCGAAGTTCATAATAACACCTCGATGTTCAAAGTATAGTTTGATTATACCTTGAATATCGAGGCATGTCAAGGGGGGCAGTCATTTCAAACGTCGCTACCCTAACCACTAAATCCTAAATCCTAAACCCTATCCTAAATAATAAAGGCAAATGCATTTGCATTTGCCTTTATTATTTAGGATTTCAGCTTTACCCACAGGTCGTTATACAGCTTCAGAATTTCTTCCGGCAGATTCAGGAAGGATTCGCAGTTGGAGATAACATCGTCGGTGGGATAAAGCACGGTATTGCTGCGGGATTCCTCGTCCAGCTGAGCATAAGCGTCGGCGGAAGGAGTGCCGTAGCCGGTATATTCGCTGTTCATCAGAGCGACTTCGGTGGAGCACATGAAATTGATGAATTCCTCGGCTTCGTCAACGTTTTCGGCGCTCTTGGGAATGCACATGCTGTCCACAAAGATGTTGGCGCCTTCAACGGGAGCGCAGTAGGCAAGGTCGGGATTTTCTGCCACCATGGTCAGGTAGTCGCCTGCATAGTAGGGAGCGATGGCAGCTTCACCGCCGCACATTTTGTCGAAAATCTGGTCCATAACGTAGGCCTGAACAAGGGGCTTCTGCTGTTCCAGCAGCTCGTAGGCTTCGTTGATCTGAGCTTCGTCGGTGGTGTTGAAACTGTAGCCCAGAATCTTCAGAGCGATGCCGAAAGCATCACGGGAGTTGTCGAACATAAGGATCTGGCCGGCATACTTTTCGTCAAACAGGCTTTTCCAGCTGGTGATTTCTTCGTCTACCATGGTGGTGTTGTAGATAATACCGACGGTACCCCAGGTGTAGGGCACGGAATAGGTGTTGTCGGGGTCGAAAGCCTGGCCGAGATACTTTTCGTCCAGCAGATCGTAGTTGGGGATGTTCTCGTGATTGATGGGCTGGAGCATATCTTCGTCGATCATGCGGGAGATCATGTAATCAGAGGGGATAACAACGTCGTAATTGGCGCCGCCGGATTTGAGGACAGCGTACATGGCCTCGTTGTTTTCGAAAGTCTTGTAGTTGACTTCGATGCCGGTTTCGTCCTCGAACATATCCAGCACATCCATGTCGATGTATTCGCCCCAGTTGTAAACGTTGACTACTCTTTTTTCGCCGCCGCTTTCAGAGGCGCAGCCGGCAAGCATGGCAAGCAGCATAATTGCCGCAAGAACAATACAGGATATTCTTTTCAATTCATATTTCCTCCGGTTCAATATCGGGAATGTGGAACATCATTGTCATTGCGAGCCATCGAAGATGGCGTGGCAATCCGCATCATCGAGGCAAACACTTCGTCGGTTTGCTTTTGGGGTTTAAACTGACAGAAACGGATTCTCACGTTGTTTTGGCCAGCGTGCTGACCCAGACTCCTCAGAATGACAGGTTAATCCAATGTAACTGTGTCGGGATCAAGTGCAGCTTCCTTTTTTGCCTGGGCTTTTTCCTGACGGAACTGGCGGACGTTAACCACCACCAGAAGCACAAGCACTGCCAGGAACAATATGGTTGAAAGTGCGTTTATCTTCGGGCTGATGCGCTTTCTTGTCATGGAATAGATCAGCATGGACAAGGTCTGCACCTCGGTGCCGGAAGTGAAGTAGCTGATAACGAAATCGTCCAGCGACAGGGTAAAGGCGATAAGCATGCCGTTGACAACGCCTGAGCGTATCTGAGGCAGCACAACCTTGAAAAATGACTGGATTTTTGTTGCGCCCAGATCCTGAGCGGCTTCAAACATGTTTTTGTCCATCTGCCGCAGCTTGGGCATGACCGAAAGTATAACGTAAGGCGTGTCAAACGTGATGTGAGACAGCAGCAGGGTGCCGAAACCCAGCCTTGTACGCAGCACGTTGCCGATGGTCAGAAACAGCAGCATCAACGATACGCCGGTGATTATTTCGGAGTTCATTACCGGGATGTTGTTGACTCCCAGCAGGAAATTCCGGGAGCGTTTGCCCATCTGGTTCAGACCCACTGCCGTTACGGTTCCGAGAACGGTGGCAATAATGGCTGCCAGAACGGACACCAGAATGGTGGTGCCAAAGGCTTCCATTACCGCAGAGTCGGAAAACAGTTCAACGTACCAGTCCAGAGTAAAGCCTGCCCAAACGGTACGGCTTTTGGAAGCGTTGAAAGAGAAAACTATCAAAACGGCGATGGGAGCGTAAAGAAACAGGAAAACAAGACCGATGAAGATCTTGGAAAGGATACCGGACTTTTTCACAGCAGCACCGCCTCACTTTCTCCGTCGCCGAAGCGGTTCATAACAGCCATGCAGATGATGACGATGACCATCATAACAAGGCTTATGGCCGAACCCAGGTGGGGATTGTAGGCGTTTCCGAGGAACTGCATTTCAATCAGGTCGCCCAGCATCAGGCTTGAACCGCCGCCCAGCAGTTTTGAGATGATGAAAGTGGATACGGATGGCACAAACACCATGGTTATGCCGGAAAGCACACCGGGCAGGGAAAGGGGGAAGATGACCTTGCGGAACACCATGCCGGAATTGGCACCCAGGTCCTGAGCGGCTTCGATAACGCTTTTGTCTATCTTGTCGATAACGGAGTAGATAGGCAGCACCATGAAAGGCAGGAAGTTATATACCATGCCCAGCACCACGGCAGCGTCTGTGTTGATGATGCTGATGGTTGGCAGACCGATAAAACTCAGCAGCCTGTTGATAAGACCGTTGTTTTCAAGAATGGACATCCATGCGTAGGTACGCAGCAGGAAGTTCATCCACATGGGCAGCATGATAAGCAGCATGGCCACCTGCTTGAAAACGTCGGACTGTTTGGTGATAATGTAGGCGAAAGGATAGCCCAGCGCCAGACAGATGGCAGTGGCTATCAGTGCCAGCACAAAGCTTTTGACAAAAACGGTGGTGTAATCACCCATATGGCTGAAATTTTCCAGCGTAAAGGCGCCGTCGGCGGTGGTGAACGCATAGATGACCACCAGCACAAGAGGCGCAACAACGAAAATCGCCATCCATATGGTATATGGGATGGCGATCGCTTTACCTTTCATTGGCGGTCAACCTCCCTTTTTCATGATATGTATGTCGTCGGGGATCAAATACATACCCACAAGAGTGCCTACGGGCTCACACAGGGTGGAATGGACCAGCCAGTCGTAACCGTCGGACTCGATAACCATCTCGTAATGGACGCCCTTGAATGTGACGGAACGGACAATGCCGGTCAGCTGACCCTTTTCGGGAGCAACCAGCTTGATGTCCTCGGGGCGCACAACCACGTCTACCGGGGCGTTTTCACCAAAACCGGAGTCAAGGCAGTTGAAGGTGTGCTTGGCAAAGGTCACCACCAGATCGCGTTCCATAACGCCGTCGATAATGTTGCTTTCGCCGATGAAGTCGGCAACAAAAGCGTTCTTCGGTTCGTTATAAATATCCACGGGAGAGCCGATCTGCTGAATAACGCCGCCGTTCATAACAACGATGGTGTCGCTCATGGTCAGGGCTTCCTCCTGGTCGTGGGTAACGTAGATAAAGGTGATGCCCACCTGCTCGTGGATGCGCTTGAGTTCCACCTGCATATCCTTGCGGAGCTTCAGGTCGAGAGCACCCAGAGGTTCGTCCAAAAGGAGTACCCGGGGTTTGTTGACAATGGCCCGGGCGATGGCTATTCGCTGCTGCTGACCACCTGAAAGGGCGGTGGCCATACGCTTTTCATAGCCGGGAAGGTTGACTAATGACAATACTTCGCTGACCCTCTTTTTGATCTCATCTTCCGGCACCTTTTTGATGCGCAGACCGAAAGCTATGTTGTCATAGACATTCATGTGAGTAAAAAGAGCGTACTTCTGAAATACTGTATTTATATGCCGCTTGTGCGGCGGAACATCATTTATCCTTACGCCGTCGAAAAGCACGTCCCCGGAGGTGGGGGTTTCAAAACCGCCAAGTATTCGGAGCGTGGTTGTTTTGCCGCATCCCGAGGGACCCAGCAGAGTAAGGAATTCATGATCGTTGATGTACAGATTGATATTGTTTAAAACAACTTCACCGTCAAACGCCATAACGCAGTTGCGCAGGCGTATGAGCTCTTTGGACATTTATCCTCCTCCTCAGATGCAGGCGCCGGAGGCCGTCCGACACCCTGATGAACCGATTTCCCAACCGCAGGGCGGAAGGGTTCCATGTTATGATTGAATATTATATTGTTTTGCACATTTTGTCAATAATAATACTGTATTTAGAGGTACAAATTTTGATGAATAATTAATAATTAATAATGAATAATTAATAGATCAAGCCAAGGGAGAAAGCGAAAAGCTCCCTCATCAGAGGGAGCCTTTTATCATTCCTTATTCAGTTGTTTTTCTTCCCAGCGGCGTTTGCTTTCCTCGTTCCATTTTTTCAGATAAGCGTCATTAGCCCGCTTTTTGCGTATCAGGTTCACGGCGGTGAAAGTAAGGAGGACGACCAATATGGATATCCTGCCCAGCGCTACGGTCACAGTACGCAGCATATTGGCATTGTACGGATAGTTATATGGCCGATAGATTCCCATTTCAAAGATTTGACTGTCTGTATCTTTAATCTCTTTTTTCAGTGAGGAATTCATGAAAACCAGTCCGGTTTCGGATTTAAAACTATCCTTCAAATCGTTTTGTTCCAAAGCGGATTTGTACATCCGGATGAAGTCGCCGTCATCCACATAACCCTTTTTGGACTTGCCGTTGACGGTAAGACTTACATAACGGCAATTGACCGGATGAATACTTGCGCCGGAAACAGGATAGGATTTAAAGCTGCAAACGACGGTATCGCCCCGTTGGATATAATTGCTGTCGCCCCAGATACCGGGTTTGTGGATGGAAATTCGATCCTTTGAAACAAAGGTTAGCAGTTCGCCGTTGGTTGCAGCGACATTCATATCAACGCCCCAGTTTTCCAGTATATCAATGTTTTGGGAAACATCACCATGAAAGTCCAGTTCATACTGAGTATTTGGTATGTATTCAGGATAAAATTGCTGAACAACAGAGG
>JAZULX010000096.1:0-4990 GCA_045603325.1 Oscillospiraceae bacterium
GCATTGTTTTCATATATATCGAAAATTACTATCTTTCCGGGACTGCACTCTGCAATTCGGCGGCACAGTTCGCTGCCGATAGATCCACCTCCACCGGTGATCAGAATAGTTTGTCCTCTGTAAAACTCTGCAATATTATCATCGTTCATAATCACAGGTTGCCGGAACAGCAAGTCTTCAATGGAAAAATCACGAATCACTTTCGCGCTTCCTTCCTTGTCCCAACTGCTGACAAGGGAATCAAATATCCTGACTTTGCAGCCAAGCTTTGAGTATGTATCGTATAAAGAAGCCAAATGCTCACCGTCATTGGTGGATATTGCAATCAATACTTCTTTAATTTTTAATTCAGAAATAAGCTTATGAGCAGTCTCTCTGTCGTAAACCTTTAATCCTGCAATAGTGTTACCAATTTTGGAAGCAGCAACATCAACAAAGAATAACGGGTCATATCCGGAACCGGGGTTTCTCTGCAGATCCTCTGCAAGATAAGCTCCTGTCTGACCTGCGCCTACAATAACCACGGGAACACAAACCTTAGTACCCTTGCCTTTCATCGATGCCGATTTATAAATAAGGCTGTAAACAAATCTGGAAGTAAGCGTAATAAGTGCTGTCAGAGAACCTACCACAGCAGCCTGCCATACGCCATAATACACACCGGGAGCGAAAAACTGAACAGCTCTGACAAGCGATACAGCAACCAATCCGGCACATGCGTCTGCCACAACAATATCAAAATAGGCTCTCGTATTGGCGTATCTCCACACGTTGCTATACAGTCCCATTATCACCCTGAAAACCATCAGAACAAGAAGATGGGCAAGAACGTTGAAGAAAAAATATTCAATTTCATCAACCGGAACACTGTTTGCGGCACGACCTGCAACAAGGAAAAAAAGCAGGTTCACACCAAAAAAGCAAATTATATCAAACAGCACCAACACAAAACGACGTCTGTGAACGCCATCCAGTGCCACGCTTATTCTCTCTTTCATTAGTTACCAACCCCGCAACTCCACACGCAAAAAACATTGCTTTTTATTATTTCAAGAAGCAATAAAGCCTTTTTATTCAGTCATCAATTATGCTGATGCAGCCTGCAAGCTTGACGGATTTTTAGCTCATAATGATTTCCGCCCAAAAATGCAACGTTACCATAATATAGAATTATGTTAATTATAAACAATTACACATACAGTATTTTTGTTCTATATCCACAATATTATAACACCATAAGCCATTAAAGGCAAGATATTCATCCTTATAAAAACGAAAAAACCTGCAAATCTCTCATGAAAATTCTTCCAGTAAATTACCGGATCAATGAATCAAAAATCCACCAATCCTTTTACATAAAGCCTGACAAAATGCTCTTCCCAATATAAATAAACGATCCCCCTGAAGTAGTTTTTATCCTACATCAGGGGGCTTTGTGTATTGCTCGTTTTGCGGGTTAAACTATGCATTCATCCAGAGAGTTCTCTGCTATGAAGCATTCAAGCCAAAAAATAACTTAGTTTTCAAAGAATACTTTTGCGGCTTTGAAGTTCATATAAGCGTCCAGCTTGGCAACGACTTCCCAGGGAGCGTGCATGGACAGGACGGGTACGCCAACGTCAACGGTGTCGATGTTCTTGTTGGCCATAATCATGGCAACGGTACCGCCGCCGCCCTGGTCTACCTTGCCCAGTTCGCCGGTCTGCCAGACAACATTTCCGTCATCAAGCAGTTTGCGAACCTTTGCCATGAATTCGGCAGAAGCATCGGAGGAACCGGATTTGCCGCGGGAACCGGTGTACTTGCAGATATTGATGCCGTAGTTCACCTTTGCGTTGTTGCGTCTGTCGGACACTTCGGGATAGTTGGGATCGTATGCGTTGGAAACGTCGCAGGACAGGCATGCAGAGTTCCGGAAACAGTGACCTGCATTGACACCCTGTGCATCGCAGATATCTTCAATGAAGGTGTCGAATTCTTTGGATTCCATACCGCTGACACCCATGGAACCGATTTCTTCCTTATCCGCCAGGGTCACAACAGCAGTCTTTTCGGGTACACCTATAGCCAGCAGACCTTCCAGGGCTGCATAAGCGCAGACACGGTCGTCATGGCCGTATGCGCCGATGAAAGAACCGTCAAGGCCAACTGCTCTGGCTTCAAATGCGGGTACGAGAGAAAGTTCCGCAGACAGGAAATCTTCCTCAACGATGCCGTACTTCTTGTTCAGGATGCTCATAACTGCCAGTTTTACACGGTCGGAGCCTTCACCCTCAAGAGGTTTGGAACCAAGCAGCACGTTAAGTGCTTCACCGGCGATGCCTTCTGCCAGAGACTTCTTCATCTGGTCGCCTGCAAGGTGGATAAGCAGGTCGGTGATAACCAGCACAGGTTCATTTTTGTCGGCACCGAAGCATACGTCCACAACGCTGCCGTCTTTCAGGGCAACAACACCGCGCAGTTCCAGAGGTACTGTGGGCCACTGATATTTCTTGATGCCGCCGTAGTAATGGGTCTTGAAGAAAGCTATTTCACTGTCTTCATACAGAGGATTGGGCTTAAGGTCGATTCTGGGGGAGTCGATATGGGATGCTACGATGTTGACGCCTTCGGCTGCGCTCTTTTTGCCGATAACAGCAAGAGTAAGGGCTTTGCCGCGGTTGTTTCTGTAAATCTTTGTGCCGGGTTTCAGTTCCATGCCGGAAACAAAGGGTACGAAGCCTGCAGCTTCTGCCAGCTTGACAGACTCGGTTACACATTCACGCTCGGTTTTTGCAAGGTTCATAAAACCGATATAGCGGGAACAGTAGTTTTCAAGGTCAGAGATTTCTTCTTTGGGAATTCTGTCGTAACCGTTTTTCTGGTTGTAGAACAGCTGTTCCTTCATCAGTTCCAGTTCGGATTTTTCACTCATTGGTATGTTCCTTTCTTCTATCAATATAGTCTTTACAGCAGCTTCAAAAACAGCGCTGCACATTTATTATTGAACTCTGCCAGATCGTTATTGCCGTTTTCCAGCACATAATCGCAGTTTTCCATGAAGTACTCATTGGGTTTCTGAGCATCTATTCTCAGTCTGGCATATTCCTCGGTAATGCCTTCCCGAGCCATAAGCCGGCTTACCCGGAGCTCGGTGGGCGCCACAATACCTACGGTAAAATCACATCTGTCTTTCAGTCCGCCTTCCAGCAGACCAATGGCATCAATGGCACAAATACTCCGTCCGGCTGCACGTTCACGCTCAATCTGAGATTCAACCTCCTGGCTGATATAGTGATGGGTTATCTCATTGAGCCGTTGGAGAGCTTTCTCGTCACTGAAAACCACAGCACCAAGGGCTTTGCGGTCAAGTTCGCCGTCTTTTACAACTCCGCCGAATGCAGCCTCAAGGTCTGCAAGCAACTGCTTGTTTTCCTTTAAAAGCTGATGGTAAACTGCGTCACAGTCTATAACATGGGCATCAAGGGTTTTCAGGTAATTGAGCACAGTGGTTTTTCCTGTGCCTGTGCCGCCGGTGATTCCTACTATCTTCATATTCTTTCCCGCTTTCAAACTTCGATAACAGTAAATCCTGCTGCCTTTTTTAACCGGTTGGCAACAGCGCTGTCCAGCCCCTTGTCTTCGGGACACTGGGCAAATATTTTCGAAACGCCGGTATTGTCAAAGGCCCGCAGAACATCGAAAATCCGCCGTGCATGTTCACCGCTGTCGGTCACCTTGCCAAGGCTTTTGACTGTGCATCCCTCAAACATATGGGCGTACTCGTCAAAACATATTACGCCAACGTTTTCGTTTGCGTTTTCGAAGATGTACTTCCCTGAGTCGTCAGGATTTCCGGTCACCACCGTTACAGGAGCTTTGGGTGCGTAATGTCGGTATTTCATGCCGGGTGCCCTGACAACTTCATCGTCTTTGACTTCGCCTTTTACGGCTTTGTCCTTTTCCACATGACCTATTACTGCTTCGATATCTTCCACCGGCAAACCACCCGGGCGAAGAAGTCTCGGACTGTCTCCGCTGAGGTCGATAATGGTGGATTCAACGCCCACGGTGCAAGGGCCGTTATCAATTATCGCTTCGATTTTCCCCGTCATGTCTTCAATAACATGGGCTGCACTGGTGGGGCTTGGACGACCGGAAGTATTGGCTGAAGGCGCTGCAACAGGTACCCCGGCAAGCGCAATAAGCCTGCGGGTGATTGCGCAGTCAGGGCAGCGTACAGCCACGGTGTCCAGTCCTGCAGTGGTGCGTTTGGGCACAATATCCTTGGCTTTAAGCACCATTGTCAGCGGTCCCGGCCAGAATTTCTGCGCCAGTTTTTTAGCTGTTTCGGGCACGTCAATGCAGTATTTTTCGATTTCGTCCCCATCGGCAAGATGCAGGATAAGCGGATTGTCCTGAGGCCGACCTTTGGCAAGGAAAATCTTCAAAACAGCTTCTTCATCCAAACCGTTGGCTCCAAGACCGTAAACAGTTTCGGTAGGTATTGCCACAAGACCACCGCTTCTGATTATTTCGGCACATTTTTCCGCAGATTCCTCTGTGGCGGAAAATACAAAAGATTCTGTCATTCCTCTTCCCCTGCTCTCAGCTTTTCGGCCTGATATGCGGTTACAAGGCTTTCGATGATCTCGTCGAGGTCGCCGTTCATTATCTGTTCAATTTTATACAGAGTCAGACCGATACGATGGTCGGTAACACGCCCCTGAGGGAAATTGTAGGTCCGGATGCGCTCACTGCGGTCACCGGTACCAACCTGGCTTTTACGTTCACTGGCCTGAGCTGCGATCTGTTTCTGTTGTTCTGCTTCGTAAAGGCGAGATACCAGAATCTTCATGGCACGGTCGCGGTTCTTGTGCTGGCTGCGTTCATCCTGACATTCAACCACAGTGCCGGTAGGCAGATGGGTGATACGGATGGCACTTTCGGTTTTGTTGACGTGCTGACCGGCCGCACCCGAGCTGCGGAAGGTGTCTATCTGCAGGTCAGC
>JAZULX010000097.1:0-2505 GCA_045603325.1 Oscillospiraceae bacterium
TTGGGCAGCATACCCTTAACGGCCAGCTGCATTGCGAATTCGGGACGTTCGGCCATGAGCTTCTTGTAGCTGACTTTCTTCATGCCGCCGATCCAGCCGGAGTGATGATAATAAGTCTTAGCGTTGAGCTTGATGCCTGTAAGGATAGCCTTGTCGGCGTTGGTGATGATAACGAAATCACCGCAGTCAACGTTGGGGGTGAAGTCGACCTTGTGCTTGCCGCGAAGCAGGTTAGCGGCAGTAACGGCAGTCTTGCCGAGAGGCTTGCCCGCTGCGTCGATGATATACCACTTGCGGACCACAGTCTCTTTCTTTGCCAGAGTAGTGGACATTTCAGTTCCTCCATTGTGATTGTATATAAATTATTTTTGACAAATAAGGCGCCCTCGCATACAATGTAATTCCGAGGGTGCCTTAAAGTTATACCATATGAGTTTCCGGGTGTCAACACCAAATTCGCCAAAAATTTATCTACCACCATGCAAACTTTAAAATGCTCTCAAATGCTCACAAATGCTCCCGTTTTCTCAAAACGCAATTTAGTTTTTATACGGAGGTTTTCCGAATATGCAGCACATTATGGGCCTTGTACGCCGCTGTATCGAGGATTATAACATGATAAACGAGGGTGACCGCATCGCTGTTGGCGTATCCGGAGGCAAGGATTCCCTGGCTCTTTTGGACGCTATGGCCCGAATGCGGGAGTATTTCCCGAAAAAATACCATTTAGAGGCAATTACGCTGGATTTGGGCTTTGACGGTATGGACTTCACCCCGGTGAGAGACTTCTGCCGGGATGCAGATATACCATTCACTTTGGTGGAAACCCAGATAAAGCAGATAGTTTTCGATTATCGTCAGGAAAAGAACCCCTGTTCCATGTGCGCAAAGATGCGCCGTGGTGCATTGAACAAAGCGGCTGTTGCCAACGGGTGCAACAAGGTGGCGTTGGGTCATCACTTTGACGATGCGGTGGAAACGTTCTTGATGTCTCTGTTTTACGAAGGACGCATATCCTGCTTCCAGCCTGTGACAGAGCTTGACCGCAGCGGAATAACCCAGATTCGCCCGCTGCTGTATGTAGGTGAGAAGAAGATAGCTTCTTACGCCGAAAAGAACCTGCCCGTGGTACACAATACCTGCCCGGCGGACAAGCATACCCAGCGGGAAGAGGTCAAGGAACTTATCGTGGAACTGTCGAAAAAGTACCCGGATTTGAAGACCAAGGTTTTCGGCTCCATGCAGAGGTTTCCGCTGCCGTACTGGGGAATCGAGTAACGCTGTCATTCCGAACGGCAGCTATGTTGACGGAGGAATCCCCACTTGTTACGCAAATCACATCAAGCCGGGGGTTTCTCCATCGCCTGCGGCGATGTTCGAAATGACATTATAATACCCATTGGCCTATCAGCAGCAGGGCCACTCCCGGCAGACCGAGAATACCTGTGATTGCCGCAGCAGGAAGGGTAGGCTCGATCCAGATGCCTGTATAGACCGACAGCACGTCGATGACGAACAGTATTATTATTCCACAGGCAGTGTTGATAAGCAGCTTGAATATGAGTTTTACCGGCAATGAAATAATCTTCAAAACCAAAATGATGATAACAGCGGCACAAATGAAATAAAAAATGTCGTCAAGCATTGCGTTTCCTCCGTCAGACGTATTATACATTATAATATATCCGCCCATAAAAGGCAAATATTCCATTTTGTGGGCAACTGTCATTGCGAGGACGGCTTTGCCGGCCGTGGCAATCCGTAATGCATAAAAGAACGGATTCTCACGGGTGCTGACGCACCTTCAGAATGACAACAGGAGTTTGTGGAATCAGGTTGACGAAATCTTCACAAAGGGATATAATGATTGACGCAAAGAATATTCAAAATTTCCGGCATTTGCCGGATGTTACACTTAATTCAGACAGAGAGGGAATGGATATGTTTAACAGCAAAAACTGTATTGTTACCGGTGCCGCCAGCGGTATTGGTTTCGGACTGACCAAAAAACTGCTGGCTCAGGGAGCTACCGTATGGATGTCAGACGTCAATGAAGAAAACCTCA
Organism: Oscillospiraceae bacterium; assembly: GCA_045603325.1. Lineage (GTDB taxonomy): Bacteria > Bacillota > Clostridia > Oscillospirales > Oscillospiraceae > SIG469. The sequence goes on from JAZULX010000097.1 coordinate 2,066, forward strand.
AGGCAATGGCCGACGAGCTTTCCCAGCAGTATCCCGGAAAGGTTCAGTACCGCGTGCTGGACGTTGCCGACGATGCCGGCTTTAAGGATCTGGCTGCCGAAGTGGCTGCCACAGGCCCCATCGGATTCCTTGCCAACAATGCCGGCATAGCCAGCGCAGGTATTTTCACCCAGCTTGAAGAAGCTGATATCCGCAGAGTAATTGATATCAACGTCATGGGCGTTATCCACGGCTGCCAGGCAGTTCTTCCCTATATGGTGCGTGACGGCGGCGGTCATATTCTGAACCTCGGTTCCATCGCTTCTTTCACTCCTCTTGCATGGCGTCCCATTTACAACGCCAGCAAATACGCTGTGCTTGGTCTGACCACCTGCCTGCGTGAAGAACTCAACTGGATGGAAGTCGGAGGCAAGCGGTCTTAGGAAGACAAACCAAATGAT
>JAZULX010000098.1:0-3964 GCA_045603325.1 Oscillospiraceae bacterium
AAGCGGCTTCTCCAAATTTGACGGCGCAGGTGTTGTCATGACCTACTACAACACCGCTGCAGCCGTTGTTGCCGGCAACAAGCTTCAGACCGGCTACTCCGCATCCTCTGCTCTTATCGGCGGCGAAACCACCGATACCGAGTCCAAGGGTGTCAAGTTCGACTCCAACGGCAGCTTCTTCAGCGGCTACTATGTAACCGACTCCGAATACACCATTTCCGACCTGCAGATGAGCCTTCAGGGTTACGGCGGCGACGACTTCCAGGGTTGGGGCGCCGGTATCGTTGTTACCAACAACGGCAACCTCACTCTGAACGACTCCATCATCGCCACCAAGGGCGTTATCCGTACCGGCATCTGGGTTGGCGGTACCGCTTCCCGTCTGACCGCTACCGACGTTATCGTCACTGCTTTCAACGATGACGCTGCCGTGGCTTACAGCCTCGAAGACAACTATGCCGTTCCCATGATGGAAAAGGTTCCCTTTGCTCTGGGTCTTTCCGGCAACATCCGTGCCACCAACGTTCTGGGTTCCGGCACTGCTGAATACATCAACTCCATCGTTGTTTCCAACGTTTGGGGCTCCCTCAGCACCGACTCCGGCCGTGCAGGCACTGAAGCTCTTATCGTAAGAGACACCCTGTCCGGTATCGGTACTCTTGAGCTTGCTCAGGAAGGCAAGGAATACACTGCCACCAAGACCGTCAACGATGTCACCTATGGTTTCACCGTTGGCACTCCCGAAACCAAGTCCTCCGGCTATGTCGCCTATGCTGACGCCGGTGTAAGAGACTCCTTCTACGGTGTTCAGTTCTATGCTCCCGACTATATCGGCATCATGGCTTCCGGCACCTCCAACATGCACTTTGACGAAAACTGCTACGGTTACTCCGGCCGTGCAGGCTTCCTTATCCACCAGAACCAGGGCACTGCCGAAAACGGCGGCGGCCTGTACATCAAGGGTGGTAAGTATGACGTTGAGGATCAGTTCATCCTTGTCAAGGGTGGTTCCATCAACGGTTCCTACACCAAGACCAACGTTGACGTCGACGGTGCTGAAGTCGACATCTTTGGCGACAATGCTCAGTCCGGCGTATTCTTCCAGCTGATGCAGAACGACGACGCCGGCAGCCCCGGTGCCACCCAGTACACCATCGACGATCTGAGCTATGCCGAAATCCTGGCCACCAAGCCCGACAAGACTGTCGATCCCACTGTCGGTACCTTCTCCAACATGACCATCAACGGCGACATCTACAACTCCATGTCCCGTTCCAAGCAGGATCTGGTCGTCAATCTCGACAATGTCAAGATAAACGGCAAAGTCTCCTCCGCTTACCAGTATCATGTTGACGAAAATGGCGAAACCGTTAACGACAAGGTCATCGAGTCCGTCACCTGCTTCGACACTGCATGGAACACCGATTACCTGTTCATGGGCCGTATTGTCAACGTTCCCACTCCCGCTGTCAACAACGCTGTTAACCTGACTCTGAAGAACGGCACCGTATGGACCGTTGAAGGTGTCAACTACCTCAGCAAGCTGGTCATCGACGAAACCTCCTCTGTCGTTGCCGAAGATCTCCATGTCTCCGTCAATGGTCAGGAAGTTGAACTCAAGGCCGGCACCTACGAAGGCGCAATCATCGTTGCCAACGGCGAAATCCCTGTTTCCTTCTCCGACGTTGTGGTCGGCGCATGGTTTGAGGAATATGTAATGGCTCTGGTCGAAAAGGGCGTTGTCAGCGGTTATCCCGACGGCACCTACAGACCCGAAGGCGAAGTCACCTACGGCGAAGCTCTTAAGCTGGTCGCCCTGGCTGCAGGTCTGCCCGAACAGGCCGCCACCGCTGCTCACTGGGCAGGCGGTTACCTGAACCTGGCTGTCGCCGCAGGCATCTTCGAAGCCAATATCGACCTGAATGCTGCTATCAACAGAGCCGATGTTGCCAAGATCGCCGCCACCCTGCTGAAGTACGAAGCCAAGGAAGCTTCTCCCTTCGCAGATACTGACGACAAGTATGCAGTAGCTCTCTACGAAGCCGGCATCATCGACGGCTATCTGGCAGAAGACGGTACCCGTACCTATCAGCCCGAAGCTACTATCAAGCGCAGCGAAGTTGCCAAGATCATCTACGTTATGATGGGTCTGGACGAAGTTCCTGCCGATGAAGCTCCCGCTCCCGAAGCACCTGCAGAGGAAGCTCCTGTTGCTCCTCCTCCCGCTGAGGATGCTGCCGCTCCCGAAGCTCCTCCCGCTGAATAATCAAGCGCAAAACTAACGAAAGCTGTCATTCCGAACATTGCGTAAGCAATGGAGGAATCCCCATCTTAAGGAGGGGATCTCTCCGCCATAGGCCGGCAAAGCCGGCCATGGCGTTCGGGATGACAGCTTAATTTTTGGCATTGGTTATCCGGTCTGTATTTTATCATTTTACAGGTTTGACTGAGCTTCTGCTCCGTTTTCACCGTTGCGCCTTATTCGCCCCATTTGTTTTCCCATTTGCCGTTCTGATGTGCCGCTGATGCCACAATCCCTTACTCATGAATACATTTTTATGCCGTGACCTCCGCATAAAATAGCATTAGCGAAGAAACAATGGAGGTCTTACCTTGAAAAAAAGCAGAATTCGCAGAACCGTGGCTGTTGTCCTTGTGGCTGTAACCATACTCATCCTCTGCGGTTTTTATTTCCCGGTATTTAACGGTCATAACGGCGGTGAATTTCTCCACGGCATTGGTGAATATGCCGGCGGACATTTGCTGGACTACGTATATTACGAGCCGTCAGGTCGTGGCAGCTATCCTTTGGTGATCTGGCTCCACGGTCTCGGTCACGGTTCCTTCCCCGGCGATCAGCTGAACAACAATGAAATTGAAAACTGGGCAACCAGAGAATACCAGTCCCGGTTTGAGGGTGCCGGCGGGGCATATATCCTTTGTCCCCGCAGTCCGGAAGACAACGATGTCACATGGTGGTCTCTGGGCATGACAGACGCGTTGATGGCGCTTATTGAAGAATTCATTCAGGAGCATCCCAATGTGGACACCAACCGAATATATATCGGCGGTTTCTCCCTTGGCGGCTACATGGCCCTTGAAATGTGCAAAACCTATCCAGACTTTTTTGCCGCAGCGTTTCCTGCGTGTCCCGCAGTTCAGCCCGGAAATCCCGACCTGAGTTCTCTGGCAGATATGCCTGTCTGGATCACCACGTCCACCCTTGACCGCACAGTGCCGTACCGCATGGTATCTGACTATTGGGATAATCTGATGGAAGTTTCCAACGTGGCTGCCGACTGCCGCATATCCCTGCTGGGTCAGGCTCGGGACGATGACGGCAGAAAGCTCTCCAGCAATCACTATTCCTGGTATGCCGTGACTTCCGATATGTTTACCTCAAGCGATCAGGAGTATTTCAGTCTGAAAACCTATGACGGTTACGGCGATGAGATCACACTTGAGTTCCCTGTCGGCATGATAGCCTGGCTGTCCAGCCATTCAAAATAGCGACAAATGAACCCCATCTTATTACGTTTTGCACTATCGGTGTCATACTGAGGGCAGGTGCTGCCCGAAGGATCTGAAAAGATGCTTCGCTTTCGCTCAGCATGACAATGGAGGCGCAATGCGTAATAAGATGGGGTTTGTTTGCAAGCATGTAAGCATGAATGAACAGTATCAGTCAACAACCGTTATCTTCTCGATTATAGGTCTGTCGGCTCTGAGGGTAGTGCCGTTGCTGTCCTGCACAGGAGTATTTTCGCATATTTCGTCAACGATTTCCATGCCCTCGGTAACGTAGCCGAAGCAGGCATACTGACCGTCCAGGAAAGTGCTGTCCTGATGGACGATAAAAAACTGGGAACTTGCTCCGTTCATATCGTTGGAGCGTGCCATGGAAATGGCACCTCTGGTGTGAGACAGATTGTTGGTCACGCCGTTGGCGGAAAATTCGCCCTTG
>JAZULX010000099.1:0-3225 GCA_045603325.1 Oscillospiraceae bacterium
GCAGGCTGCCGCTGAGTCCGACATGCTGTATGAAGCCACCTACGGCGCTGTTGGCCAGATCACCGAAGAGTATACCTTCGAGGTAGACAAGTCTGCCATAACCATCGTAACTCCCATTGACGTTTACTCCAACTATGTTACCGAAGAGGAAGCTGCGGCAGAAGAATCCGCAGCAGAAGAAGTACCCGCAGAAGACACCGCCGAAGAGTCCGCCGTGGAGGCTGCCGAATAAATAAGGTGAGCGTATGTCTATAACTTTTGAGCAGATCAGGGAAAACCCCGAGATCAATACCTATATCAGAAAAGCCGACGAAACAATGAAAGCCATGGGCTATACCGAGCATTCCTTTGCCCATGTTACAAAAACCGCAGTTACCGCGTCAAATCTTCTTCGTGACCTTGGCTACTCCGCCAGGGTCACGGAGCTGGCATATATCGCAGGATATATGCACGATATTGGCAACGTGGTGAACCGTCAGGACCATGCCCAGAGCGGTGCTTTGCTGGCATACAGCATACTTACCAGAATGGGAATGAGCGCGGAAGAAACTGCCGACGTTATAACTGCCATCGGCAACCACGACGAAGGCTCTGCCGTGCCCGTAAGCCCCATTGCCGCAGCGCTCATTCTGGCAGATAAGTCCGATGTTCGCCGGAGCCGTGTGCGCAACAAGAGCAATCCCTCTGCATTTGATATCCACGACCGTGTGAATTATGCCGTCACCGAAGCGGAGCTGGTGCTCCAAAAGGAAGAAAAAACCGTTACGCTGAACCTTGTAATAGATGTTTCCATGGGTTCCATAATGGACTATTTTGAAATCTTCCTCCAGCGCATGCTGCTGTGCCGCCGTGCTGCGGAAGCCCTTGACCTCCGGTTCAGGCTGGTCATCAACGGCTCGGAACTGCTGTAACAGTCAAGGGGTATGCAAACCCGGGAAAACCCCTAAACCGGTGATTCCCAAAACCAATATTTATTCATTATTTTTGTCAGACCGCCACAAATGTAAGATAACTAACTGATTTTTTTGAGGCAATAAGGGTAATTTCAAGGACAAATTGGGAAAAGTAGCTGATTTTACCTGCATTAAAATTCAAAGAATTCTATAAAAAACAAAACTTTGCCTTGATTTTATCAAATATCATGTTATACTAGCTTTGTGTCAATTTTCGGCCCCGGCAAACGGAGGGCCGTACTTAATATCATTTTTCTATGAAAGAAGGCAAACAATGAAACTTCAGTGTTACCACATTGACAGAAGCGGCTACTCCTTTGCTGTCTGCGAGAAGGCTGCCGAAAAGTATCAGATCAAGACTGACGTTGTTCCCCCCGGATATCAGCCCGAGCGTGAAGCCGTCGTATTCCTTATGCTGGACTGCGGCTACATCGAATCCAAGGTTCTCAACTTCTGCAAGGCTCTGACCACCAGCAAGACCAAGACCGTCGCTCTGGCCGTTTTCGGTAAGAACGAAGAAGGCCTCGACAAGCTGAAGGAAGCTGTTGAAGAATCCGGCGTACCCGTACACGAAGAAATCTTCAAGTGCACCATCGAAAAGAAGGGCCTGTTCGGTAAAGCAAAGATTACCGACGCTCAGATTCAGGAATGCCTGACCTGGATGGACACCATCATCGACAAGTGCCACGTTAACTAATATAAAAAAACACAGTCATGAAAATGACTGTGTTTTTTTAGGGGTTAGGATCTGGGATTTAGGGATTAGGGTCGCGGTCGTGTGACACAGCATCCCGGAAATGCCAAATCAAAAATCGATTGTGAAGTACAAAAGAAGATGTAGTGACAGCAAGGCTGTTCATTAAAAATTATCAGTTCTTCGTTTTACAGACAGTCATAACGCAAGAATTGGGCAGTATGGTCACAATACCCTAGCCCCTAAATCCCAGATCCTAACCCCTATCAAATGAACGGAGTGAATTTGATCCATGTCCCGAACTTATCCTGCTGCAACCATAACTGCCAAAGCGGAAAAAGCTCTGCGCTCAGGCCATGTCTGGGTGTACGGCGAAGAGATAACCGCCATGTCAGCTCCCTGCGAAAACGGAACGCTGGCAGATGTCTACACCTCAAAAGGCCGTTTCATGGGCACCGGCTTTTACAACAACAATTCCAAGATAACCATACGCATCATCTCCCGGAACGCCAACGACAAATTTGACGAGGCGTTCTGGCGCAGAAGGCTCAGATACGCTTTTGAATACCGCCGCACCGTTATGGGCAGCGATTTTTCCAACTGCCGCCTGATTTTCGGCGAAGCCGATTCCTTCCCGGGTCTGACTGTCGATCGTTTTGAAAACGTGCTGGTGGTTCAGACCATGAGTCTTGGCATGGAAAAACTAAAGGACATGATGCTGCCTGCCATGGTGGAGATTCTGGCAGACATGGGCCAGAAGATCGACATCGTTTACGAGCGCAACGATGCCGCCCTGCGGGAAAAGGAAGGCATGACCCAGAACAAGAGCTTTTATATTGGCTCGGGCGACGGTCACGTTGAGATTTGCGAAAACGGCGTAAAGTACGATGTTGACTATATCAACGGCCAGAAAACAGGCTTTTTCCTCGACCAGAAATACAACCGTCAGGCGGTGGCACGGCTGGCAAAAGGCCGCCGGGTGCTGGACTGCTTTACCCACACCGGAGCCTTTGCCCTCAACGCAGCGGCTGCCGGAGCCGAAAGCGTCTGCGCTGTGGACGTTTCCGGCGATGCCATTAAGCTTGCCAAAGCCAACGCCGTCCGCAACGGGCTGGAAGGCACCATGAGCTTCGTCAAGGCCGACGTATTTGACCTGCTGACCCAGCTGCACAATGAAAAGCGTAAGGATTTTGATTTCATCATCCTTGACCCGCCGGCATTTACAAAAAGTGGTTCCACCGTCAATTCCGCCATCCGGGGATATCGGGAGATAAACTCCAAGGCCATGCGCCTGCTGCCCAGAGGCGGATATCTGGCTACCTGCTCCTGCTCCCATTTCATGACCGACGACCTTTTCCGCCAGATGTTGAAAAACGCAGCTGAGGACGCTGCCGTATCTTTGCGCCAGATAGAGGCCCGTCAGCAGGGACCGGATCACCCCATACTGTGGAACGTACCGGAAACGGATTATCTGAAGTTTTATATATTCCAAGTGGTATAAAAAAAGGCTGCTATGCAGCCCGGTTTTATAGGTAATAAGTAATAGTGAATAGTGAATAAGTAATGGGGTTTCAAATC
>JAZULX010000100.1:0-4278 GCA_045603325.1 Oscillospiraceae bacterium
CACGTACATGGTAACGACTACAACCCCGGGGGACCCGGCGGTGGGCCCTGTGGACCCGGTGTTCCCGGCGGACCTGGCGGACCTGGCGGCCCTGGCGGACCTGGTGGTCCCGGCGGACCTGGCGGACCTGGTGGTCCCGGAGGCGATATGCCCGCAATGCCCGAAAAGCCCCAGTATGATCTTATCGACCACGGCACTCCTCCCGAAAACTTCTTTGAGGGCGACATGACTCTGGTTCTGGAACCCCACCCCATGAAGGAAGGCCTTGATGCCGGCACCCTGACCGGTACTGCCGACGGCAGCCCCATCAACTTCGGTTACTACACCGGCAGCGAATTCTTTAAGGTAGACTATCCCGCAGGCCCCGGTCGCTGGGAAGTCTGGGCAAGAGTTGACAAAGACGGCAATCTTGAAGGCATGATCTCCGTTGGCGGCAACGGCGGTTTCCCCAACCTGATTTACGGCAAAAAGGTAGATTAATCGTTATATTATGTAAACCCGAGTGTGGACAACCCACACTCGGGTTTGTTTTGTTGAAAGCCTTTCTGTTCTGTGATAAGATATGCTCGGAATTGCAAGGAGATTTGATATGGAACTTGTTATAAAGCATTTTTCACAGCTCACGATACAGGAGCTGTACGACATACTGGCCCTGCGTGTGTCAGTTTTTGTTGTGGAGCAAAACTGCCCGTATCAGGAGCTGGACGGTCACGACAAGGATGCTTATCACGTCTGGCTGCAGAACGACGATGGCATACAGGCATATCTGCGAGTGCTGGATAAGGGCGTTACGATGAACGAAGTGGCCATCGGCCGCGTTGTGACCCGGCAAAGGCGCATCGGTCTTGGCACGAAGATTCTGAATATCGGCATTGAAGTTGCCAAAGACAAATATTCCGCAAAGAAAATCATGCTGGAAGCTCAGGTATATGCCAAAAGTCTCTATGAAAAAGCCGGTTTCCGTCAGGCGGGCGAGGAGTTCCTTGAGGACGGGATACCGCACATACCGATGCTGCTGGAAATATAAAAGCAGTCATTACGAACATTCCAAAAGGGCGACCGTAAAGGTCGCCCCTACTGATAATATAAAAGAACTGTCATTCCGAAACGATGTTCGGAATGACAGCTCTTTCTGTTTTATCTTACTTCCATGCAAAGGTGGCAAGACCGTAAATATACAGCACCAGAACCAGTGCGGGAACTGTGAAGCGGAAAATGGGCTTCATCCAGTTTTTGACTTTCAGACCTGTACCGGCGTTGGCTTCTGCCAGGAAGTTGTCCCAGCCCCAGCCGAACTTGTTGCAGCAGAACATAGCGATAACAAACGCGCCTATGGGCAGCAGGTTGTAGCTGACGATGAAGTCCCAGAAATCCAGCCATGCAGAGCCTTCCGCAAAGGGCTGGAAGGTAAATACACTGTAACCCAGAGCGGTGGTCAGAGAAACGGCAAACATTCCGATACCGCAGACGATGCAGCCCTTGGGACGGTTCCAGCCGGTCATCTCACGGACGCAGGCAAGGATGTTTTCGAAAACTGCCAGCTCGGTGGAAAGTGCAGCAAACATCATGAACAGGAAGAATACAGTGCCCCATATACGGCCGTGGGCCATATTGTTGAACACGGTTGCCATGGTATCGAACAGAAGTCCGGGGCCTGCACCAACTTCAAGATCAAAGGTGAAGCAGGCAGGGAAAATGATAAGGCCGGCGGTGATGGCCACAAAACTGTCCAGAGCGATAATGTTGATGGATTCGCCCATAAGGCTTCTGTCTTTGTCGAGGTAGCTGCCGAAAATCGCCATGGAGCCGACACCCAGAGACAGGGTGAAGAATGCCTGGTTCATAGCGGCAACAATAACGGTGCCGTTGATCTTTGAAAAATCGGGCAGCAGATAGAACTTCAGACCTTCCGCAGCGCCTTCCATAGTGAAGCTGTTTATAGCCAGAACCACCATCAGCAGGAGCAGAATAACCATCATGTACTTTGTGACCCGCTCCAGGCCGCCCTGCAGGTTGAAGCTGAGGATAACAAAGCCCACCACGACCGCGATGGCCAGGTATCCCACGTTTACGCCGGGGTTGGTTATCATGGATACAAAGCCGAGATCTGCGTGATTGCCTGTCAGGAAGCTTACGAAATAATATATCATCCAGCCGGTGACCACGGTGTAGAACGCCATCAGGCAGATGTTGCCAAACAGTGCCAGATATCCGTGGATATGCCATTTGTGACCGGGTTTTTCCAACTTTTTGTACATGCCTACCGGACTTGCCTGAGACGCACGACCGAGGGAGAATTCCATGACCATAACAGGCAGACCAAGAACCAACAGGCAGATAATATAGACGAGGACGAAACCCCCGCCGCCATACTGGCCTGTCATCCAGGGAAATTTCCACACGTTGCCGCAGCCAATGGCGCAGCCGGCACTGAGCAGGATGAAGCCGAGGCGGCTTCCGAGTCTTTCTCTTTTCATATGCCTTTACCTCCGAATAAATAATATGGCAAACATTTGTCAGCAAGTGCCATATTTCAACTTCACCAAAGCTATTGCATTTTTATTTCATTTGTGCTATGGTGCTGTATATTTTACCATGGTTACATTATTTAAGCAATATTCTTTTGACTGCACCGGTGCGGTGGAACATTTTTCCTGCCGCTGCGTCAATAATATGTCGATAGAAATGCAATCATATCCACAGCAAAGGAAAGTGATAAAAATAAAACTGAGAGATTTTTTCAAACGCCACAAAGCTCCTGTCGGTCTGCGGACTCTTAAAACCGCCGCCGCAGTTATATTGGCCATGACAGTGGTCACTGCCTACGGAGCCACCGCCTCCAGGCTGACTTTTGCCATGCTTGGCGCCATGACCGCCATGGAACCCACATTCAGGGAATCGGTGGAATCATGCCTGACCCAGATTATCGGTATGGTATTCGGTTTCCTTGCCGGTGTTTTGCTGCTGCAGCTGCCCTTGTCCCCCGTGGTGGTGGCAGGCATAAGCATCTTATTGGTCATAACCACCTATAACCTGCTGCACATACGGTTTTCTCCGACTTTACCATGCCTGTTCATAGTCACATTGTGTACTTCTCCGGACATTCAACCTTTTACTTACGCAGCGGGCAGGTTTTGGGATACGGCCATCGGTCTGGGCGTTGGCATGGTTGTGAACACCCTTATCTTCCCCTATGACAACCGTCGTCAGATACGCGGCATCGTCCAAAGTCTCGATAAGGAACTTATCTTGTTTCTTGAAAACATGTTCGACGGTGACGATGTGCTGCCCGACACCGAAAAAATGGTCAGGATGACCGGCGATATGGCGCGGCAGCTTTCTATCTTTTCCAAACAATGGCTTCTGCTTCGCCTGCACAAGCGCAAAAGGGAATACGACGCCCTGGTAACCTGCGGCGAAAAGGCAAGGCTGCTGATAGCTCACATGGAAGTGCTGTGCCAAATGGAGCATCCCGGAAGACTGAACGAAGAAAACCGGAGCCTGCTGGAGTTTTGCGGCGCCGACATCAGGGACAATCGCGTCATCGACATTGCAAACGACACGGATATCATCACCAACTACCACGTTTCAGAGTTGCTGACACTGCGTCAGGAGCTTTTGGAAACATTGCGCAAACGTGGCAGGCAGCCACAGGATACAGACTGAAAAGCGAGACGCACAAAAATACCGGGAGTCGGAAATCGACTCCCGGTATTTATATCTGTAGATATCACCATTCAAGACCTCTACGGTCCAGCTCTGCTCTGAGGTCAAGCTGACGGGCATAAACAGCGTCACCCAACTCATCGGAGCTTTTCTCCCGGATGACATGACTGATACGATCATACTCAGCCATCAAACGCGCGTCGCTCATGTCATCAACAGGAGTCAGGCTCATGTACCAGTCGGGATGATCCATATAGCTCGGAGGAGGCAGGGGATCCAGCTCGGATTCGGAAATTTCTGCGGAAGAAGGTTCCTCAGGCTGTACAGATACACCCGGTACATCGGGAACATCAACTATAAATACGTAATCCTCATCACCATCGAGGACACCGATGTTAATATTGGCTGTATCCAGCGGTTTAACAAAGTAACGGTGCAGGAAAGTCACTATCTGGCCACGGGTGCAGGTGTCGTTGGGAGAGAATGTGGTGTCGGTAGTTCCGTTAGTTACGCCATTGCGTACAGCCCAGTAAACAGCCTTGGCCGTATCGTTGCTGCCGGACACGTCAGAAAACGGAACGGATGCAGCATCCGGACGTACGGCCTATTTCC